>JAHJRK010000371.1 GCA_018830925.1 Pseudomonadota bacterium | reverse complement strand
GGGCAGAGGGAGTTCCTCCATTATTATCTGAAGGGCTTCTTTATACTTACCCTGGCCTGCCATCTGAACATAACCCTGAACATTAAGTCCTGCGGGGCACGCCAGCTTGCACGGGGCTTTATCGGTTTTCTGGATTGCATAAGCTCCTGGAATAGCCTGCGGATACTGCTTATAGGCAGCTTTTTTTACCGAAAGATTCTCGTCATATTCATTTGAGAGTGTGACAGGACAGACTTTCGAACATTCCCCGCAGCTTGTACATTTTGACAGGTCTATATAGCGCGGGTTCTGTTTGACTATCGCGGTAAAATTCCCCGGATCTCCTTTCAGTTCAAGGAGTTCGGAATTCATCAATAGTTCAATATTTAAATGCCGGCCGACCTCGACCAGTTTTGGTGAGATAACTCACATGGCACAGTCATTTGTCGGAAAGGTCTTGTCAAGCTGCGACATGAGACCTCCGATAGCGGATGTTTTTTCAAGTAAATAGACATAATATCCGGAATTGGCAAGGTCAAGGGCGGACTGCATTCCAGCAATTCCTCCGCCGACAACCATAACAGATCCAACGACTTTTCCACCCATGCGATACTCCTTATTCCTTTGTCAGTTACCAGCAACTTCATTTTATTATTTATATATCGTACAGAATACATTTAATGAATATTATTTATTTCTTTCATGAGGCATATAGTAGATAGTCAGCACCTAGTCAAGAAAAAATAAACGTCAAAAAGAGGTAAATATTTTGGCCTTGAATCAGGTGTTTAATCGTGATAGTTATAGCGAATAGTGGATAGTTGCAAAGGCAAAAAAGGATTCGGGGGTTCAAGGGTTCAAGCGGCTTAAACGGCTCAAGCAGCCGGTAACCTGAAACCAAAAACGAGAGACCAGAGACCGGAAACCAAGTAAGGCGATATTCTATATTCTATATTCGATATTCGAAATTTCTCAAATTTGCGTTTAGGACTTAACACTATTTGTCAACCAGGAACTCATTCCAATGACGGATAACATACCTTCCATTATCAATATAGCGCTTGTAGGTGGCGGTGCTTTATGCAAAGAACTTCTGGAAAAAACCACCTTCGATTTGGAACAAGAAGGTGTTTTTACCCCTATCATTGCGGTTGCTGATCCTAATCCTGAAAGACCCGGCATGTTGCTTGCGAAAAAGCAAGGACTCATTACAGTCGATGACTACCACGACCTTTATGATCCCCGATACAGCATTCATCTCATAATAATTTTAAGGCCGGAAACGGTTATCCTTGAAGATATTCTCGCAACAAGACCAACACGCATCCGCATACTTTCATATCATGTTTTTGAAATTTTCTGGAAGGCGATAGGCCAGGAAGAACGAAAGCTGAGAGAACAGAACAAAGCCATGGAGACCATTTTAAACGGAATCCAGGATTATATATCTGTCATTTCACCTGATATAACCATACTGGATGCCAATGAAGCCTTCCTGAACAACATAGGCCGCTTACGAAATGAGGTTATAGGCCGCAAATGTTACGAAGTTCGTAAAAGAAGTTCCATTGACTGCATGAACAGTGACCCGGCCTGTCCCCTTATGGAGGTTATACGCACCAAAAGGCCGGTCCGGCAGGTAAGGACGACAAAGGGCCATCATAACAAGATTCATCATATCGAGGTTAATGTATATCCCGTATGGGAAAAGGGCGGAAAGATCTCAAAATTCATTCATATCGGCCGTGATATAACAAAGCGAATGGAAGAAGAAGAGGAGATAACAAGGCGCCTCGAGAAGATGGTTGAGGAACGTACAAGGCAGCTCAAGGAAACCCACGAAAAGCTCATCCACAAGGATAAAATGGCTTCCCTCGGCAAGCTTTCCGCGTCTGTGGTTCATGAAATCAACAATCCCATCGCGGGCATTTTAAACCTTATCCTCCTTATTAAACGCATAATCGGGGAAACTCCCGTCGGCAAAAAAGAGATGGTGGAATTTTCACGCTATCTTGATCTTATGGAGAACGAAACCAGGCGAACCAGCCGGATTGTATCCTACCTTCTTGCATTCTCAAGGCAGAACAAGATGGAGCTTAAGCCGTTAAACCTGAACAATCTAATTGAGCATACTCTTTTTTTAAATTCAAATCTTCTCAAGATTAACAATGTCAAAATCCAATACCGGCTTGATAAGTATCTGCCCGATATAGTCGGTTCAGAAGATCAGCTCCAGCAGGTTATTATGAACCTGGTATCTAATGCGGTTGAGTCTGTCGAATCCAAAGGGAAAGGTGTTCTGACAATTGCAACAAAGTACTTTCCCAAGACAAGAAGGGTTATTGCCAAATTTCAAGATACCGGAGTAGGAATTCCTCAAGAGAACTTTACCATGATTTTCGAGCCTTTTTTTACCACAAAAAAACAGGGAAAAGGCGTAGGGCTGGGCCTTTCCCTCACGTACGGAATTGTTCAGGATCACGGCGGCACCATACACGTTGATTCAAAAATCGGAAAAGGGACTACTTTCAAAATAGATCTTCCACTCAGGCATTAATCTTAAACTTCTCACATCTACGGAGATTTTTATGAACAGAGCCAGGATACTTGTTGTTGACGACGAACTGATTATGAGGGAATCACTTGCCGGTTGGCTTCAGCGGGATGGTCACGAAGTTCAAACTGCGCCAAGTGGTGAAGCCGCCCTTGAGAGAATTAAAGAGACACGATTTGATATACTTCTGGTCGACATCAAGATGGAAGGAATCAGCGGGCTTGAAGTCTTAAAAGCGGTTAAGGAGAATGATCCTGATATAGCAATAGTTATGATTACAGCTTACGGTTCCATACAGACCGCGATCGAAGCCATCAAAAACGGGGCATATGACTACCTTTTAAAGCCTTTTGATCCTCATGAACTCGGGGTTCTTATTGAAAAAATCCTGGATAATCAGGCTCAGGCAAAGGAGAATCTTTATCTGAAGGAGCAATATAAGGAAAGAACAAGATTTGAAAGCCTGATCGGGCAATCACGGGTTATGCAGGAAGTATTTGAACTCATTCAGAACGTTGCTTCCACTAATTCCACTATTCTTATAACAGGTGAAACAGGCACGGGAAAAGGCCTTGCCGCAAAAGCGATTCACTCCCACAGTCCCAGATGCCACGGCCCTTTTGTCATAGTAAACTGCGGGGCAATTCCTGAGCACCTGATGGAAAGCGAACTTTTCGGATATCAAAAAGGTGCATTTACCGACGCCAAATCGACAAAAAAAGGGCGGCTTGAAATGGCTCATCAAGGAACGCTCTTTCTGGATGAAATTGGTGAAATCAGCATGAGAATGCAGATCGACCTTTTACGGGTCCTTGAAGACCGGATATTTTACAGGGTTGGCGGCACCCAGCCTATGGAAGCCGATTTCAGAGTAATAGCTGCCACAAACAGGAATCTTCAGGAAGCAATAAAAGCGGGGGTTTTCAGGGAAGACCTTTATTACCGGCTGAATGTCATTTCATTTAAAATGCCTTCCTTAAGCGAAAGGAAAGAGGATATTCCCCTTCTGGCCGAGCATTTTCTTCTTCGTTTTTCGCAGGAGACCAACAGGCAGATAGACCAGATAAGCCGTGAGGCCATGGATGAAATGATGCTTTACGAATGGCCCGGAAATGTCAGAGAGCTTGAAAACGCCATAGAAAGATCTGTGGTTATAGCCAAAAAAAGAAAAATCCTTCCTGGAGATCTGCCCATTTTCCGGCCCGGTGAGATTTGTATTTCATCGGACAACACGCTCGAAGGAGTTGAAAAGGTGCACATCAGCAGGATGCTTCAGGAAAACGGATGGAACATATCAAAAGCTGCTAAAACACTTGGAATTGACCGGTCCACTCTCTACGGCAAAATCAAACGTTACAAAATAGAAAAACTCTGATCACAAGATAAGCTTGAACATATACTCCGGACATAGCATTGTTATATCTCCGATCGGCAATTTCGATGCTGAAATAGCCGAATCTGTTGAAAAGGGAATAAGCCGCATTTTCGGTTTCCCGGCAAGGATTTTACCTGTTCTTGAAAATGTAGGCTTTGCTTTCGATTCGGGACGAAACCAGTTTTATTCAACCTCGATTCTTGAAAAACTTGAAAGCTGCGCCCCTTCCTTTGCACTCAAAGTTCTTGCAATCACGGATGTAGATCTTTTTATTCCTATTCTGACGCATGTGTACGGGGAAGCGCAGCTTGGAGGAAGAACCTGCATTGTTTCGACATACAGGCTTAAAGACTCCTTTTTATCAGCGCGCATAAATGATTCTTATATCCAAAGAATAGTCAAGGAGGCAATACATGAACTCGGACATACCTTCAGTCTGCGTCACTGCAGGGAACATACATGCATAATGCATTACTGCCGGACGGAACTTGATGTTGACCGGAAGTCGGACCAGCTTTGCAGATATTGCAAAATTCTTCTGGAAGATGAGATTAAAAAAATAGGTTCTTCTCCCAATTAGTTGGGAGAAAGGGGTCCTGGAGCACCAACTCTTTTGGAGGTGATCCAAAAACAAAACACATCAGGTGTGGAGAAAAAGCCCTGTTAATTTTTCCCAGCCTATCTGCGGCATCTTTCCATATATATCTTCACCGAGATACCCACCGTCGGTATTTAAAAGCCCTCCCGATTCCTCAATAACGTCGTAAAGAAGCCCAACCTCTTTTTCCATGAACTCCTTTGTTTCGGGACCTATATAAAGATCTTTAAGTTCATTTCTCAAATTTTCAGAATGGAGCCTCACAAGCCACCCGTCGGTATAGGGATTCTTATTGGCAAGGCTTCCATCCTCTCTAATCCGCGGATTGACATCAGTAACAACTCCGCTGACAGGAGAAAGGAGATCAGCCTTCCTGCCGCCGCGTTTCAAAACGATCTGGGAACTGTTTTGCTTCATCTGTTTTCCGGTAAGAGGGGATTCAATCCGGTCAAGAGGGCCGAGAAGCCTCAGGGCAAAATCATCAAGTCCAATTCTTACTGTCTGTTTTTCTTCTAT
>JAHJRK010000370.1 GCA_018830925.1 Pseudomonadota bacterium | reverse complement strand
CTGGCCGCCAAGGCACTTTCCTTTTTCGATAATATGGGTTTCATAACCCTGTTTAGCAAGGCTCTTTGCGGCCGACATTCCGGCAATTCCGCCTCCGATTACAACGGCAGTCTGATTGACCTCAAGCTCAGCTTCCTTGAGGGGCTCCATGAGCGCAACCTTGGCGACAGCCATTCTGACGAGATCCATCGCCTTTTCGGTCGCAAGCCCGGGATTGCTCTTGTGCACCCATGAATCCTGGTTTCTTATATTCGCCATCTCAAAGAGATACTTGTTCAGGCCGGCGTTTGTAAGGGTCTCCTGGAAGAGAGGTTCGTGCGTCTTGGGAGTGCAGGCGGCAACAACAACCCTGTTCAATCCCTCCTTCTTGATTATCTGGGCAATAGTCTCCTGCGTATCCTGGGAGCAGGAGTAAAGGTTGTCGGTTGCAAATTCGACATAAGGAAGCGTCTTTGCATATTCCGCCACTTTCGGAACATCCACGACTCCGGCAATGTTAATGCCGCACCGGCAGACGAAAACGCCTATTCTCGGACGCTCGTTGGTAATAATCGTCTCAGGCACAGCTTCCCTGTGTATTACGAGAGTATTCCGGGCTTCGCTCAGCATTTCACCAGCCGCTGAAGCCGCGGCGCTGGCTTCTATAACAGCCTGGGGAATATCCTTAGGCCCCAGGAACACCCCACAGACATATATTCCCTCTCTTGTGGTCGTAACCGGTTCAAATGTTTGGGTCTTGCAGAACCTTCCTTCCGTCAGTTCAATACCCAGTCTCTTTGCAAGTTCAGCCACTTCCGGTTTTATCTGCAATCCGACTGAAAGGACTATCTGGTCGAAAATCTCGGTTTTAAGATCTCCGTTTTCGGTGATATAACGGATTTCAAGATCATCTGTCCCTGCGACAGGATTTATGGTGTGCACGCGGCATCTTATGAATCTGATTCCGTGCTTATCCTTTGCAGCGGTGTAAAATCTTTCGAATTCCTTCCCGTGGGTTCGCATATCCATGAAAAAAATGGCGCAATCAAGATCCTTCCCGGCATGTTCCTTGGCTATTACCGCCTCCTTTATTGCATACATGCAGCAGACGGATGAACAGTAGGAATTATCGCACCTGTTCATATCTCTTGACCCGACGCACTGGAACCAGGCTATCTTTTTCGGCTCCTTATGATCGGATGTGCGGACAAGATGCCCCATCGTGGGCCCCGACGCGGAAAGAATGCGCTCAAACTCCATGGCTGTCATGACATTGGGAAGTTTTGCGTACTGGTAGGAATCAAAAACGGTCGGATCAAAGGGAGCAAACCCGGGAGAAAGAATTACGGACCCGACATTTAAGGTTACAATCTCTTCTTTCTGATCAAAATCAACCGCTCCTGTCGGGCAGATTTTTTTACAGGCCCCGCATTTTCCCTTCTTTATAAAATATATGCAGCTTGCCTTGTCGATAGTGTATTTTAATGGAACCGCCTGGGCATACTGGACATAAATGGCCTTTCTCTTAGCAAGACCCACATTGTATTCATCGTCAACCTTCTTGGGGCATTTTTCGGTACAGGCGCCGCAGGCAATGCATTTTGTCTCGTCGACAAACCGCGGATGGCGAATAATCTCAACCTCGAAATTTCCCGCTTTTCCCTTGATATCTTTGACTTCGCTTGATGTGATAATCTTTATGTTCAGATGCCGGCCGACCTCGACCAGTTTAGGGGAGATAATTCACATCGCGCAGTCATTGGTGGGGAATGTCTTGTCAAGCTGCGACATTACCCCGCCTATGGACGGGGATTTCTCAAGAAGATAAACATAATATCCGGAATTGGCCAAATCGAGAGCAGACTGCATTCCGGCAATCCCGCCTCCCACAACCAGTACTGATCCGATCACATGATGAGACATCTCTTAATTCTCCTGATAAAAATTATCCTAAAACCGGGCAGAAAACACCCGGCATGACCTCCGTTATGGCTATGCAATCATCTGTTTATATTGCATTTAATGCAACCAAAAAGAGCTGAAACCGGTTATTAATACATCCGGGGAAATGTTTTTTGTATATATAGAAATCATACTTGTCAATATTTTTTAAAAATCATACTTTGTCTTGTTAATTCTCAAAACTTCATTTGAAAAATTTTGCCGCCTTTTCCTTAAGCGCCCTTCCTGTCAGTTCGCCTCTGACTATCTCTTTCACTTTACCGTCGGCTCCTATGAATATCGTCATGGGCAGGCCGTAAACACCATATTCCTTTCCGGCCTTTCCATAAGGGTCGCTCAGAATTACCGGTTTTTCAACTTTCAGATTTTCAAGCATGCCCATGAACTCGTCAAAACCCTCTTTGTAACCTATGATCACAACTTTGATATTATCCCGCGCAAACTCATCAACAAGGGAGTTTAACGCCGGCAGTTCTTTTTTGCACGGATCACAGGTTGAGGCGAAAAAATTGACGATTACTCCTTTTGCGGGTTTCTTTGCAGAAGAACCGGTGTAATCGCTTAAATAGAAATATTTTCCGCTGCTGTCGCGAAGAGCTATCGGCGGGGCTGCCTGATTTACAGATAATGCGAAAGAAGGCTTTACCGTGAAAAGAAGCGCGCATAAAATAAGCGCTGTCGCTGAAATCAATCTTATTTTTTTAAAAGACATCTCTGAAACCTCCTTAAATCAATATCATCTTCGGGAACGTACAGCAAAACCCCGCTTGTAGATGGAGTTGTCACGTCTGTCCAAAAGCTCTAAGCCATTATCGAAGTCTAAGGCCCGCACACCACCAGGCCCGGCGGTTTCCCCTGACCATACCAGCCAACCTGTAGTCTCCAACAGCGGTGTCATGTTTCGTGATCCGGCTCCTTTCCGGTATAGGCCCTTCAACTCTTCCAATGTTGGCATGCGCCAGCCGCCGCCATCAACCATTAAATTGGCTACCCACCCCTTGGCATCGTCATAAACGGTATTTTTATCCGGTCCTGCGTACCAATCAAGGCCGCTTTGTTTGTCGCGTACAATTCCACTTGCAAGTTTTTCAAAACGGCCATCATAAGCAACGATTTTGGCTTTGCCTGCTGGAGGAGCAATCGCTGCGGTTGTTCCTTTTAATTCATGTTGTTTGGCTTCAGCTTTGGCGATTGCATCAGCTTTGGCTTTAGATTCGGCAACGGGTACCGGTTTCGGCGTTGTTGCTACAGGCTGCTCAACCTGTTCACCGAGGAGCTTTTTCGCAAGCCTCTTGGTTGAGCCAAGCAGTTCGTCAACTTCGCATCTGCATGTGTCCTCCGCAACATTCTCTATCTTCCCGGTCTTAACACTTATTAAAGAAAGCGTTAAATAGTATGTCTTACCCACTATGCTCACAGTACCGCTTATTATCTTT
>JAHJRK010000369.1 GCA_018830925.1 Pseudomonadota bacterium | reverse complement strand
TGCCTTAAACGGGGGCAGCATTCCTGTTGATGCAGTCAACCCGCTTATGGTTGAAGCCATGCAGGAAAAGGGGATAGATATGGCTTTTCGCAAGCCAAAATCGATAGAGCAGGTAATTTCAAAAGAAAAACCAGATATTATTATTACCATGGGTTGCGAAGAAGAATGTCCCATTGTACCGGGAGCCAAAACCGAAAACTGGGACATTCCCGATCCTGCCGGCAAATCAATCGAATTAATGAGGAATGTGCGTGATGAAATAGAAAAAAGAGTAATCGAACTTAATAACCGAATTTAAACTAAAAAGCGAAACAAGGAGGCTATTATGGAAAGGTACGTATGCACAGTATGCGGATATGTTTATGACCCTGCAGCAGGTGACCCCGATAACGGCGTAAAGCCGGGCACAAAATTTGCCGACCTGCCGGATACCTGGGAATGCCCGGTTTGCGGGGCTTCAAAAGATGATTTTGAAAAAGAATAATTTCAGGCTATTAACTAAATAAAAAATTCTGTACTCCCGTGAAGCTTATCCCCGGCTCCGGTCGGGGAACGGGAGTCCGGAATAATCAACTTAATTATTTCAGGATAAGAAAATGAAACCCGTAAAAATAGCAAAAGACATTTATGATGTCGGTGTTAATGATTGGAATATCAGAGACTTTCATGGATATACAACCGACCTGGGAACAAGCTACAATGCCTTTTTGATTCTGGACAAAAAAACAGTGCTCATAGATACTGTTAAAGCGGAATTTGCCGATCAACTTATTGACAATATATCTAAAATAATAGATCCGAAAAAAATCGACTATGTTATCAGCAATCACACGGAGATGGATCATTCCGGGAGTCTGCCCCGTGTAATGCACAAAGTCGGAGAAGAAAAACCTCTTTTCTGCTCGAAAATGGGCCAAAAAAACCTTTCCCGCCATTTCAAACAGAATTGGAATTACCGCCCGGTTGAAAACGGGGAAGAGCTTAGCCTTGGAAGCAGAACAATAACTTTTCTTGAAACAAGAATGCTTCACTGGCCGGACAGCATGTTCTCCTATCTTAAAGAAGACAAGATTCTTTTTTCAAGCGACGCTTTCGGTCAGCATTATGCTGGAATGGAAAAGTTCGATGACCTGATCGGGGAGGCCATCATGCCCCATGCAAAAAAATATTTCGCAAATATCCTCCTGCTCTACTCCCCGCTGATTTTAAAACTGGTTGAACACGTAACAAATCTAAAACTGGAATTTAACATGATATGCCCCGATCACGGGATATTATGGCGCAAAGACCCCGGAAAGATCATTAATGCGTATGTAAAGTGGAGCAGACAGGAGGCAAAGAATAAAGCCGTAGTCATATATGATACCATGTGGCACAGCACTGAAAAGATGGCTGAAGCAATTGTTGCTGGCTTGAGCGAGCAGGGAGTAGAAGCAAGGCCAATGCATCTGAGAAAATATAACCGCAGCGATATAATGACCGAAGTTTTGGATGCTAAAGCGGTTATCGTCGGTTCTCCCACATTGAATAACGGCCTCTTTCCGACTGTCAGCGATTTTCTGACATACATGAAGGGCCTTAAGCCAAAAAATAAAATAGGGGCTGCTTTCGGTTCATACGGATGGAGCGGAGAATCGGTAAATCTTATTAAAAATGAACTTGAATCAATGAATATCGAAATCATCGATCCCGGTTTGAAGGTTCAATACGTGCCTGATAATCAATCCCTTGAAGCATGCGTTGAACTGGGAAAGAAAATAGGAAAAGCAATAACAGGATAAAAACAGCGAATGAAAACACCGGTTGTTGAGCTTGGCGACTGTATACTTTGCGGCATCTGCATAGAGGTTGCTCCCTCTGTTTTCAAATTGAGCAGCGCAGGTTATATTGAAATTTCCGAGCTTCCGGTCTACCCTGAAACAGAGGTTGACGAAGCTATTAAAAACTGTCCTACAGATTGTATCTCCTGGGACGGAAAATAAAGCATGAATATCAACCGAACCGGAGGAAGAATATTAAAAAAAAGATCTTTGAAATTCTGTCCGGGAATGATTTTAATGAACGCCTTTCGGAAATCCGGAGGTTTCCCGGAAGACAGGTTGTAAATCATCTTTTTTCCTGTCTCTATAATACCGATGAACTGATTAAATGGCGCGCAGTCACCGCAATGGGAGATGTGGTTTCTTCTGTTGCGGATGCTGATATTGAATCGGCACGTGTTGTCATGCGCCGTCTCATGTGGAATTTAAACGACGAATCGGGAGGAATCGGATGGGGTTCTCCTGAGGCAATGGGAGAGATTATCGCAAGAAATATGCAACTGGGGGAAGAATTCAGCCGCATCCTAATATCTTATATAAATAAAGACGGAAACTATCTCGAAAACGAAGTTCTTCAGCAGGGAGTTATCTGGGGAATCGGAAGGATTGCAGGTGTGAAGCCTCATCTTATGAGGGATTCTTTTGTCTTCCTGATTCCCTCTCTTGATTCCTGCGATGCTATGCTTC
>JAHJRK010000368.1 GCA_018830925.1 Pseudomonadota bacterium | reverse complement strand
GCCCTTGTGGATATAGTTAACACAAGTAACGAGGAGGTCATCGTGACAAAAAACGGACGTCCCGCGGCGGTCATTATAAGTCCCGATGAGTATGAAAGCATCAAGGAGACATCCCGGATAATCTCGGATGCGGATTTGATGGCGGAGATCAGACAAGGGCTGAACGCGTTGAAGGCGAAGCGGGCAAAGGTTTACACTCTTGAGGAATTATGACGTCCAGACTTCATTCACTGAGAATCCCGGATGAAATAGCAACTGTGATTCGGGGAATGCATCCGGAACTGAAGAAAAAAATCAAGTCGGGACTCAAGGCAATCTTGGAAGAGCCTCATACAGGCAAGCTGTTGCGCAACGAATTGGCTGGATTGCGAAGTTTTCGCATCAGCAGATTCAGGATCATTTACCGCATTGTGAAAAAAGAGGTGGAAATAGTCGCCGTGGGTCCTCGTATCCGGATTTACGAGGAAACATACAGGCTGCTTCAAAAGAACAAATGAAGCGCCATCAAAAACCGTTCTCTTTGATGCCACTGGATAAGTGCCGGTACGTAGTTGACTATAGGCGCGAACAGGAGAAGGCCGAGAACGGCGAACCTTACTACAAACCGGTAACCTCACGATAGTGTCGTGATGCTCAATCCCGCAATATCTGCCTCACTTCTTTGAAAAGCAGTGACATGACCGGCCTGAATTCCGTCTGCAGCGTCTCTTTCAGGTACTGTATTGCCGCATCCACATCCTCATTCAGGAGGTCGAGGAAACGGCAGAGCTTCTCCTTCAGGGAGCGAATAGAGGACGTATTAATCTTTTAAATTTGAATAATGTCTGTCAATCTACACTTGTTCGCTATTTGATAAATAAGTTTGTAAGATTAATACGCCCTCTATTTACGCCTTGATGTGCAGGTCGCGTTGAGGGAAGGGGATTTCGATTCCGGCCTCCTTGAGTCTGTCCCAAATCGCAAAATACAGGTCGCTCTTGAGCAAGCCGGGGCGGTGTGTCATCTCCGCCGTCCACACCCGCAACTCGAAATCCAAAGAGCTTTCACCAAAAGCCCGGAACACCACCTTCGGCGCCGGATCTTTCAATACGTGGGGAGTGGCGGCTGCCACTTCGAGCAAGAGGCGCTCGATCTCTCGGGGTTCGCTGCCGTAGGAAACACCGACCGGTATGATCAGCCGCACGTTCTGGTCGCCCATGTGACTCCAGTTGATGACCCGGTTGGAGACGAACTCCGAGTTGGGCAGAATAATGACGATGTTGTCGTTTGTCCGCACCGAGGTGCTGCGCGCGCCGACGCGGATGATTTCGCCGAGCGTGCCGCCGACGTCCACCCGGTCACCGATCTGAATGGCGCGTTCGCCCATGATGATCAGGCCGCTGACGAAGTTGTGGACGATGTTCTGCAAGCCGAATCCGATACCGACACCGAGCGCTCCGCCGATGACCGCCAACGAGCTGAGATTCACGCCGATTGTTTCCAGTCCGATGAGCAACCCGAACACGAGCATCATGTAACCGGCGATGCGCGAGATGAGGTATTGCAGGCCGACATCCATCTTGGTGTGCTTAAGTAGCTGCGTCCGCAGGATACGCCGCGTGAACCGGGACAAGATGATCAACACCACCACCAACGCCATGATCCACGCCAGTGAGGCGATGGAGACCTCTGTGCGTCCGACAGTAAACAACGGTTGCCCGAGCCAGTCTGCCATTTCTTTCCAACTCATGTTGCAGTTCTCCTAAAGTTCCAACATACCTCATCGGCTTCTATGTCAACTTTAAGCAGGCGCTTTATGTTGAAATAGGAGTACAATTTAGCCGTTAAACTCGTGAAAGAAAATTTTCCAATACAAAAATTTTCCTTCTGCGAAAAAATACGGGACTTTCCACGATCGATATTGCTTTTAAATTATCGTACCCGGATACAAACCATGGTTCTTTACATGAAGGAACTTCCCATACCCATTCCGGTGTTTCAACTCCCAGTTCATAACATAAATATTCTATTGTAGATGCCAACAATGAATCGATATTTTCATTGCTCAGAGAAAAAGGCTTCTCAATTAAACTTTGATCCCTTGTACGACGGAAATCATCAACAAATTCCATAAACGGGATCCGCCAATTTGCGCCGCTCTTTAAAATCGCCGATTTAGTTTCCTGGATTGTCCTGTATTTCATCAAAAAGTTCCTCAAGAAAAAATTGAGTCGCCGGCTTGATAATCCGACGTGGATAATATTTATCAATTAAGATAAACACATCATCAATAGTTTTGATTTTTAATTCGGTTATTAGAAACTCAATATCCTTACCGTCGGTTCCGTCAATTCTTGCCGACAGAGATTTCATTGCAAGCATATATTCCGGATCAGCCACCAACACGACAAGATGAGATAAATTTAGAAATACTTTTTGAGGATGATCAACAAGAAATCCTTTGACTCCGTCATTCAGCCAATCGTCAGCCAATTCATATTCATTCGCGATTTCCCTTGCAGCCTCTCTTATAATATCGGCCGGTTGAAAAATTGCATCGACATCTTTAGTGCTTGGTCTTGCGTCATAAACGAGGCACATAACAGCGCCCCCATATAAACATATTTCACCTTTTACATTCCGGTGCCGGAGCTTTTCATTAAGAGCATGCAAATATTGTATAATCTCTTCTCTCAGCATAT
This sequence comes from Pseudomonadota bacterium, assembly GCA_018830925.1. Taxonomy (GTDB): domain Bacteria; phylum Desulfobacterota; class Desulfobacteria; order Desulfobacterales; family RPRI01; genus RPRI01. Next base: position 2,927 of record JAHJRK010000368.1, on the reverse strand, counting down.
TCTGCCCTATAAAATCGTATAGATTGTCAGGTAAAGAATAAAGTTCTTTCCTTCAGCCGTTCCCAATGATAACTAAATGAAATAATAAGAATTTACTTTTTATATCTTGATATATTGCATTAATCGGCTTGTATGTCAAGTTTAAGCAGATACTTTATCGTGCAGAAGATGTGCTGAAAAATAAAACCATATAAAGTGACGGTTGCAACGCGAGAGAAAATGATTTAATGGAGAATTTCAGAAGTTCCGACCTTCAAGCTTGCGGTAAATTAACTTACAGAGAGGTATAATGAAACCTGTATATTTTCCGTTTACATATATTAATAATACAGTTGCACGGGATTTATGCGCCTGTTTCGGGCAGGTGACGGTTTATCAGCCGGCTGCGCACAGTATTCCGGAAAACATGGAAAGACTTGCAAAGGAAGGCATGCTCGATCTGAAGGTTCCTGTTTCGGGAGACGAAGCAAGGCTCGTAGCTCTTATAAAAGAGTATAAAGAGTGGGGAGAGCTTCATCAGAAGAGCGACACGGCATTTTTGAAGGCAATCGGTGAGAGAGTCCCTTTTTTCGATGACACATTCTCAACACAGCTTGCTTCGCAGATTAAGAATATCCGGGATGAAAATTATTCGAAAGAGAAGCCCGATATTCTTTTTAACGCAAGGCTGTTTCTCTGTCTTGCGCAGGATTATGACCTTGTGCAGGATGGAATAAACAGGGATCTTATTTCTGTTTACGAGATGGAAAAGAAGCTTCTTGAGGGATTGACCCATGATGATGAAGTATTTTTCAGTAAAAATACCGGAAGTTCCCTTCAGGTTGCTGATGATTCCGGGAAATACAAGATAAAAGAGCGGATTGAAGCATGGACATATATCATGTTAAACGACAAGGAAAATCCCCGGTTCTTAATCACAGGCAGCAGAGATGCCTTTGATTTTATTATCGAAAAACCCTGGGATATAAAGAAGGTTGTTGAACTTGCTTCTGTTCCGGTTTGTGCTGAGGCAGATATCATTAATAAATGGCGTGATATTTTAACCGGCCAGGTTGAGGGGCTTTTAAAAGATGATAATTTTAAGATAGATGAAAAAATATACGATTTGCCCGCTGCGAAAGAGCCTGATAGGGGAATGTCTTTAAAAATATTCAGAATTATTAATAAATCCCGTCATGATTTTATAAATAAAATCCTGGGACAGAAGTTTCAGGATGATATGATTAACAATAAAGATGAAATAAATAAGAGCATCTTTATATGCCTTTTAGAACCATCACATCCAACATCTTGATATTTCTTTTAATAAATCAGACGGCCTCAAACTTGTTTTAATTTAAAAAAAACAATAAGAAGGCTTGACTCGAATTATCAATTGCGATAAGGACTTTGCCCGATGTAAGAAAAAATGGCTGAGTAGACTACTCATTGTTCAATATTATAATGAAAGGAGATAACAAAAATGGCTTTTAATCCTATTGTTGATGAAGAAAAGTGCCAGGGATGCGGGGAGTGTGTTGATGTTTGTCCCGTTGAGGTTTTCGAATTACAGGGTGAGAAATCTGTTCCTGTGAATGCTGAAGAATGCCTTGGCTGTGAAAGCTGTATCGAAGTTTGTGAACCTAACGCAATTACTGTTGAAGAGACATAATTTTTAAGGCCCCCTGGTTGATATACCATATCACGCAGCCAGGGGACTTTAGGAGCCGTTACGAAATAACTAGTGCATTTCAGACTATTTCGTTACGGCTCCTTATGCCGTTTTTGACATCCGGATTGTTTCCAACCGATCAAAGAAGCCTATGGCTCCAGCAAAACCCGTAAAATATCCTTATTCAGCATTTGCAAGACAGACACTCGCCCGTTCCCCCGTAAAAGATATTCCTGATTCTGTTGCTGCTTCACTTTCATCTCTTTTCTCCCGCGATTTTAAACATGGAGAAACCGTTGCCGTTGCTGTCGGCAGCAGGGGGATAGATAAGATAAATTTGGTTGTTTATCATTGTGTCAGATATCTTGAAAAGATGGGATTAAAGCCTTTTATACTTCCTGCTATGGGAAGCCATGGAGGGGCGACTGCCGAAGGGCAGATAAAAGTGCTTGAGAAGCTTGGAATTTCCGGATCTGAAATCGGAGTTCCGGTTTTTCCGGATATGGAAACTGAATGTATCGGGAAGCTGACGTGCGGTTTGAATGTTCATATATCAAAAAGAGCTCTTCTGGCCGATCATGTTGTGGTAATAAACAGGATAAAGCCTCATACAAAATTCAGGGCGGAAATAGAAAGCGGGCTTTCCAAAATGCTGACAATAGGGCTCGGGAAGGAGGAAGGCGCCGCAGCTTTCCACAACTTTGCAGTAAGGCACGGATTCGGGATTATTGAAGAGGCGGCAGGTGTTGTCCTCAAAAAGATCAAGCTCCTGTTCGGGCTTGCCCTCCTTGAGGACGGATATGGAAATCTCTCGAAAATCGAGGCCGTTCCGCCTTCAGTTCTTATTGCCCGTGAAAAAGAGCTTCTCAAAGATGCAAGGAAAATGATGGGAAGCATCCCGTTTGATTCTCTGGATCTTCTGATTGTCGATTTTTTCGGAAAAGATATAAGCGGAATAGGGATGGATTCAAACATTACAGGGCGTCACAGGGATATCGTTGGGGATTTTTACGCTTCTCCTCATGCGAAGCGCATTTTTGTGAGGGATTTATCTCCCGGTTCGGATGGAAACGGAAACGGCATAGGTCTTGCCGATATAACGACAACCCGCCTTGTGAACGGTCTCGATATGGAGAAGACATACGCTAATGCCGTAGCCGCTATTTCACCCGAAAAAGCGGCTATTCCGGTTCATTTCAATACAGACCGCAAATGTCTTGATGCCTGCGCCAAAACACTTGGCCTCGATTCGATGGAAAATGCAAGGATAGTAAGG
>JAHJRK010000367.1 GCA_018830925.1 Pseudomonadota bacterium | reverse complement strand
TTTCCTGCCGGAACCCATGGAGAGCCGGTGAGAATCATGTTTAAAAGCCTTGCCGGAAAAGTTTTTTTTGACCATAAAACACATGTTTCAGAAAAAGGTTATGCTCTTTCATGCGGCGACTGCCACCATCATCCCGAAGGAGATGAATCTTCCATTCGTGCCTGCAGTGACTGCCATATAAATTCTGAAGACGGCGCACCTGCTCCGGAAACCTGCCTTGAGTGTCATAACTCCGAAGATTATGAAGGCATTGAATTGACAAAAAAAACGGATGCGTTTCACGGTCAGTGTGAGAAATGCCATGTAAAAGCGGAAGCAGGCCCCGCTGAAAAAGATAAAAGATGCAACTGGTGTCATGTTGCCGGAGATTGAAGTCTGGAGGCTGAAGGGGGAACCAGGGATCAGGAACCGGTGGTCAGAAAAGAAAGGGGCAAATCTACATAAGTACAAAGTGAAAATTTTAACCAAGAAGGATACGAGGGGTTCCGCCAGCGGCGGAGAAGGGACGAATGCTGATCCACATGATTAAAAAACCGTATCTTAAATATGATGTTATTGATCCGGCCTGTAAACCTGTAATCATTCCGGTTCCGGGAAAAGCCGTTATTTTTTTTAATGGAATATCTGATGGAAAGAAGCGGCTGTTATTCAAGGCAGGAGATAAGGTAAAAACGGGGCAGAAAATATCTCTTTTTGCAGATTCCGCAGAGTATGCTGTTGCAACGGTTTCAGGCACGATAACAGATATATCTCCGTATGTCGGCAATTTCGGAAAAACCTGTACAGCAATTTCAATAGATGTTTCAGAAGATGATTTTGACGATTCGTTCGGAAAAGAGACGGCCGGCCAGCCTCTCGAATCGGTCAGGAATTACCTTTCATGCCTGCCCGGGAATCTGCCCGTAAACAACCTTTTTGATCCCGAGAAAAAAATCAGCACAATCATTATTACTGGTATTGATGCAGACCTTCTAGTTGTCACAAACCAGCATATTATAAAATCAAAACAGGGAGAGATAAAAAGAGGTATAGAAATATTAAAATCAATCCCCGGAATTAACAATATTGTCATCGCGGTCCGCAGGGAATTCGTTCAGGGATACGGCCATATCGGGGCTGAGATCAGAAATATCGACGTCCGATACCCTTCCGCCTTCCCGCAGCTTATCATCAGGGATCTGCTCGGCAAGACAATTCCTGCCGGAAAAACTCCTGAAGATACTGGAATATGCATGATAAGCGCAGAAGCAGTTGCATCTCTGGGAGAGGCGTTTTTACACAACCGGATCCCGACCGGAAAAATAATAACCGTAATATACAAGGATGAGAAAAAACTTGTTTCAGCTCGAATAGGAACACCGGCAGGAGATGTTTTAAAAGCCCTGAACATCAATATTAATAACGGAGACCGGCTGATAACAGGCGGACCGATGACAGGCTCCTGCATTTATTCGGAAGATTATCCTGTTCTGCCCTCAACTGATGCAATCATGATCCAGGACGGAAATTCAATTGAGCCTTTTTCGGACTACCCGTGCATAAACTGCGGGGAATGCATAAGGATATGCCCGGCGAATGTTCCTGTAAATATGCTTGTCAGATATCTCGAGACAAAAAGATATCAGGAAGCGGCGGAACAGTATGACCTTTATTCATGCATTGAATGCGGCCTTTGCGCATACATATGCGTATCAAGGATGCCTTTATTGCAATATATTAAGCTTGCCAAACATGAACTTGCCGGTATCAAACTAACGGAGGCGGCAAATGTCTGATCGGAAAAAACTGATTGTTTCCCATGCCCCTTTTTTGCACTGCGGGAGCAAGATATCGACCCGAAGTTATCATATAATGATTGCGGCGCTCCCTGCCGTTCTGCACGGCTTTTACCTGTACGGAATTCCTGCGGTCGGAGTTGTCGCGCTTTCAATCTCTTCTGCGATTATATGGGAATACCTGATAAACCGCTTAACCGGGAAGCCGACTACAATCGGTGACGGAAATGCGGCATTAATCGGAATGATGCTCGCCATGCTTTTTCCCGCAACAACTCCCTGGTGGGCGGTTATAACGGGAACCTTTGTCGCGATGGTGGTCGGAAAGCACATATACGGAGGAATAGGCGGAAATCCTTTCAATCCAGCACTGATAGGAATCGCCATACTCACACTCTCCTGGAAGAATATATTTAATATCGATTATGCTCTGTTGAATTACGACTTCGGTTTTCAGGCGGCATATCCTCTTGCCGCCCTGAAGCATGGAGGCCCTGCTGCAGTCGACTCCTTTAATCTCTTCAGCCTTTTTATAGGACAGCAGACAGGCAGCATCGGATCAGCCTTTGGTCTTGCCCTTCTTTTCGGCGGAATCTATCTTATTATAATGGGTTTTATACGGTGGGAAATACCTGTTTCTTTCCTTGCCGGTCTTCTGATTACTTCCCTTCTTTTTCACCTGTCTGATTCTGCCCGCTTTGCCGGACCCGTGTTTCACCTTTTAACCGGAAACACTCTGCTGGGTGCTTTTTTTCTCGCAACCGAAGACTCTTCGTCTCCAGTCAATTTTGTTCCGATGCTGATTTACGGGGCAGGAGCCGGAGTCATGATTATTCTCATCAGAAACATCGGAGGCCATGTTGACGGTGCGGTTTTTGCGATTCTTCTCATGAACCTAGCTAATCCGCTTTTAGACAAGATCAGACCGAAAGCCCTTGGAAAGGTCGGCAGCCATGCGTGAAATGCTCAAAATGATAATAGTTCTGACCGCCTTATGCTCTTTTTCGGGCGGACTCCTTGCTGCACTCCGAAATGAAACAATGGAAAAGATTGAGAACCAGCAGCTTGAGTTTGTCAAAGGGCCGGCAATTCGCAATATTTTAAAAGGATCAGCTAATGATCCGATTGCCGACCGTTTTAAAATCAAAGACGGGGAAACCGAAAAAAGTTTCTTTGTGGGAAAATTCGACGGAAAAGCAGAAACCGTTGTATTTGAATCCACAGGCAAGGGTTTTGGCGGAGACATTGGCCTTATGGTTGGAGTTAATGTTGCAGACGACAAGATCGTAGGCGTCGGCGTCACCACTCATAGTGAAACACCTGGAATTGGCTCAAGAGCACAGACAGACCCTCGTTTCGCAGCTCAATTCAAAGGACTTTCTCTTACTGGAGATTTCAAGGTAAAAAATGATGGGGGGCAGGTCGATGCTATTTCAGGCGCTACTGTCACCTCAAAGGGTATCGCAGTTGCTGTTACTGAAGCTGCAAAAACTTACACAAGCCTAAAACCACAGCTTGCAGAAAAATTGAAGGGATTCAAATAGGGAGAAACAGATGGCAAAGTCCGTAACTCAGGAATTTACAAAAGGATTGTGGGCTGAAATTCCACCATTCCGGCTCGTGCTTGGCTTGTGCCCGGTACTTGCAGTTACAAAATCAGTTGAGAATGCAATTGGAATGGGCGTTGCCGTTATTTTCGTTCTTGTCGGCTCAAACGTTCTGGTTTCGATGCTGCGGAAAATCATCCCCTCCAAGGTAAGGATTGCATGCTTCATTATTGTTGTTGCGACTTTTGTTACGGTTGTAGAGCTTCTCATGCAGGCCTACACTTACCCGCTCTTTTTGAAACTGGGAATATTCATACCACTCATCGTTGTTAACTGCATTCTTCTCGGCCGTGCAGAGGCGTTTGCATATAAGAATGGAATAATATCTTCATTTGCAGATGGTCTTGGCCTTGGAATAGGCTTTACGATGTCTTTAACCGCTCTTGCCGCCATCAGGGAGGTTTTCGGAAGCGGGACTTTTTATGGAAACCAGGTTTTCGGCCCTGATTTTCAACCTTTTAATTTCATGGTGGAAGCGCCAGGCGCATTCGTGTGCCTCGGGCTCATGCTTTGCGTAATGAATTCCATTGGCAAAAAATAGGAGACATTATGGGTGACTATGTTCTGCTTGCCATAAGCTGTATACTAATAAACAATATATTGCTCATGCAATACCTCGGAAACTGTCCGTTCCTGGGAACATCAAAAAAAATGGAGACAGCTGTCGGAATGGCAATGGCTGTTGTTTTTGTTCTTGTCCTGGCCGGAGCCATAACCTGGCTGACCGAGATGTTTGTTTTGAGAAAATTCGGGCTTGAGTACTTAAGGACAATGTCTTTCATACTTGTTATCGCTGCCCTTGTTCAGTTCGTGGAAATGTTTTTAAAGAAGAGTATCCCCGCCCTTTATGCAGGACTTGGTATCTTTCTTCCTCTTATTACTACAAACTGCGCTGTGCTTGGCGTATGCCTGATAAATATCAAGGAAGAATATACCTTCATCGAATGCCTTGTATCTTCTTTTGCCTATTCTTCCGGATTCGGCCTTGCGCTGATACTTTTTGCAGGAGTACGTGAACGGATATTGCTTGCAAGGGTTCCGAAACCGCTTCAGGATACTTCGATAGGACTTGCTACTGCCGGGCTTCTTTCCCTTGCATTTTTTGCTTTCAAAGGCATGGCTTGATCACAAGTTCTTCTCCCAATTAGTTAGGAGAAAGGGGTCCAGGATT
>JAHJRK010000366.1 GCA_018830925.1 Pseudomonadota bacterium | reverse complement strand
TGCCACGTTTGCAACCTGTTTTACGGCCTCTTCCTGCTTAATGCTTTCAATCATAGATTCACCGGCATAAATAATGCCAGGGACGCGCATCTGTCCGGTTTTCGGAACCTCCCACCGGTAGTCATCTGTTTTTATCAATTCCATAGCTTTTACATTGATCCCTCGAGCCCTTGACCTCTTGAACCCTTATAATATCACCAGCTCATCAGGAGATAATCTCATTTCTTTAATTATAATTGAAGCGGTCTTTAAAATATGCCCTAACCCAGATAACCGGGACTCTTTTTAGTACCCCCTTGAGGGGTGCTCTTTTTAGTACCCCCTTGAGGGGTGCTCTTTTTAGTACCCCCTTGAGGGGTGCTCTTTTCAGTACCCCCTTGAGGGGTGGAATAGTGCAGAAAATAATTTCTACCTTACTAAACATCAAATATTATTCCGGCTTCCCACGTCGCATCTTTTTTCTCAACCCTGATCTGGTGATACGTCACGGCTTTCAATTCGCTTTTTATCAGGTGGCGCTCCGGAACATAGGGTTCGTATTTCACATTTGCGGACAGGGCGTATTCTGAAATGGAAAATATATCTGTGATTTTAACAAGCACTCTCTTTCCTGTCCAGAGATATAAAAGCTCTCTTAACCAGTTAACCATGAGATCCGGCCAGTCTTCCCCTGTAATATTTAAGGTTGTTTCAGACACGGCTTTTAAGCGGTTTGCATCTGTTATTACGTCAAACATTGCATAGCCTGCGTTTTCGAAAAGCTCCCTGAGGCCGGTACCATATACCTCTATTCCCAGGTCGGCGGTATGGTCTATAAGCTTGTAATTCATATTTGAGATTCTATTTGAAGAAACGGGTTCAAACGGGTTTTTCACTCGAATCCTTGATCCCTATTATTACGCAACCGCCATTATTTTGCCGGTATTTTTTGTGCTGTAACCGCCCAATGTCTCAACGCGCTTTTTAAAATCCGCCGTGCTTATTGTTTCAAGAAGAATTTTTATGTTTTCGGTTTCAAAAAAGAGTTCAGGGATAACAAGATCATACTGTTCCGTAACAACCGGGATGAAATCGAGATGAAGGGCGTTTGCGGCTGCAAATATGCCGAGACCTACATCAACGGTGCCGCTTAAAACAGCAACGGCGACCGACATGTGAGTAAATTCTTCGTTGTCGTATCCTTTTATCTGTTTTGGATATATTCCCAGCTGGTTTAATCTGTAATCAAGAAGAATTCTTGTTCCCGATCCACCCTGCCGGTTGATAAAGGTGATGTCATTACGAGCAATATCTTCGATCCCCTTAATATTTTTTGGATTTCCTTTAGCAACAATAAGTCCCTGATCTCTGAATACAAGGTTGACAAGTTTTATTTTCATGCCGGGAAGATATTTTCTGATGTACGATACATTGTATGAACCGTCGATTGTATCAAGGAGATGTGAGCCGGCAAGATGGCATACCCCGTTTTTAATTGCCATGAGACCGCCCATGCTCCCCACATGACTTGAAGAGAGAGTGAGATTATTATGGCTTGCTTTTATCCTGTCCGCAAGAACATCGAGCGTGTTGTCATGGCTTCCGACAACAACAATCGTGTTGTTTATTGAAGAAAGCGGGCGCAGAAGTTCCGCCCAAACCGGTACCTGCGCATTTATTCCTTCAACATGATTAGGTATGCGGATAATTCCATCCGCTTCAGTAATCGTTGTGATGCATCCCGCGCCCCTCGGAAGGGTCGTTGCTATTATCTTGTTGCCGACTTTTCCGAGCTTTACCCGCAGGAATTCTTCCACTCCCAGCTTAGAGGTGATCTTCTTTGCGGGCATAACTTCTGCTTTTTGCCGTTCTTTCTCGGGCTGACCCAGCATTCTGCATATTACAGGATGGACAAACTGTTCAAAGGCAACTATGGCCGATACCGGATAACCGGGGATTCCAAAAACCGGTTTATTGCTGACGGCGCCTATTACAACCGGTTTTCCCGGCATTATGGTGACTCCGTGAACGAGCACTTCGCCTGTTTCAAGTATAACGCTTTTTGAGTAATCTTCGGACCCGGCGGATGATCCGCCGATGATAAGCACGATATCGTATTCGCTCTTTACGGCTTTCAGGAGAGACTCTTTTATCTTCCCGGCGTCATCTTTTATTTTATCGTGCCTTTCGTAAACGCCGCCTGAAGACTCAACAAGTTTTCCAAGGACATAAGAATTTGTTTCAAGCACCTGCCCCGGCTTGAGTTCATGAATATCTGCCTCTTTCCAGTCAACAAGTTCTGATCCGGTCGGAATTATCAGTATCCGGGGTTTTTTTCTCACGGAAACCGAGAATATGCCTCCGGAAAGAAGCGCGCCAACACAGTAAGGAGTTATAACGTGATTCTGGGGAAACAAAAGCTCGGTTGCAACGATATCTTCCCCCATTTTCCTTACATGCTGCCAGGGTACGGCAGGAGCTTCTATTTCTATCCGGTTTTCATCAAGAATATTTACATGTTCAATCATTATAACTGCGTTGGCCTCTTTGGGAAGCACATGTCCCGTGTTAAGAAAAAAGGCATCATTGTTTACGATAAGCTGTTTCGGGCGCGTTTCGCTTGCCCCGAAAGTGTTTTCAGCTTTTACGGCTATGCCGTCCATTGCAGCGGAATGAAAGCTGGGAGATGAAAGTCTTGCGCTGACCGGTTCCGCCGTCACCCGGCCGACAGCATCCGGAACCGGAACTGTTTCGCCCGGAAGGCTTGTAATATGAGAAAATCTTGTAAATAGAATCTCTCTGGCTTCTTCAAGAGTCTTCATTTTTAAATAGACATTGCGTACGCTCATCACAAACTCCATTTAATTAATCAGTCATATTTCACAGAGGGAAAACCCTGACTTCAGTCCCTTTTTCAAGCCCCTCCATGTTCTTGCCTATCTCTATCAAGCCGTCAGCTTTGATCATTGTGTTTATTAGCCCGGATTTACCCAGGATGGGTTCCGCCCATAGAATGCCCTCTTTTTCGGTTAACCTGACCCTGATGTAATCCGTTCTTCCCTGGGCCGATGAGACATTTCTTGAGAGGCGCGCTGAAAGAGTAAACCGGTTTTTCTGCTCCGATGAAAAGCCGCTTATCTTTTCGATAAAAGGTTTTACTACCGCGGCAAATACTATCATGGCGGAGACCACGTGTCCCGGAAGACCCCATAAGGGTTTTTTTCCCGATCTTGAAAGAATGGTCGGTTTTCCGGGGCTGATGGAGATTCCATGAACAATTATTTCGGAATCCGGAAGATCGGAGAGGATTTCAATTGTATAATCGCGGGTTCCTACAGAACTTCCTCCTGAAATCAGAACCATATC
>JAHJRK010000043.1 GCA_018830925.1 Pseudomonadota bacterium | reverse complement strand
TGATTCGCACCTTTTTAAAGAGGCCGGATCTTCTGGAAAACAGAGCCCTTTCAAAAAAAGAGATTGAGATACTGAAAAAATGGTGCCGCGATATTGAGAAGATTATTGAAACCCAATCTTTACGTGGCTCTGGTACATTATCCGGTAATTAATAAATCCGGAAACATTATAGCATCTGCCGTAACGAACCTTGACCTGCACGACATGGCAAGGGCGTCAAGAACATACGGGGTAAAAAAATTTTATGTGGTTACGCCGATTGAGGACCAGAAGGAGCTCACTCAGGAAATTATCTCTCACTGGACAAGTGGAATCGGATCAACTTTAAACCCTGACAGACGGCAGGCACTTGAACTTATATGCATCAGGGACTCTGTAAATGCTGTCATGGAAGATATAAGCACTGATGGGAATGGTTATCCGAAAACGGTGGTAACAAGCGCAAAGGATAGTCCTGACTACATTACTTATCCGGAACTCAGGGAAATGCTTGAAGATTTTAACCCTTATCTTCTTATTTTCGGAACCGGATGGGGACTTGCCGAAGAGATAGTTTTAAAAGCGGACTATCTGCTTGAACCGGTGAAAGGAAATACGGATTATAACCATCTCTCGGTAAGGTCAGCATGTTCAATTATTCTGGACAGACTTATTAGTAGGTAAGAGATTGTTTCCTGCGTTCTTCTTGCAGGATAACAATCTCGTAAACTTACTTATCCCGTTTTTTCGGGGTTAGGGGTTGAAAAAAATATAAATTTCTGGCAGAAGGATTTTTTTGTCTTACCGGCTGATTAAATTTTATTAAAATATCAGCCTGAAATTTGAAACAATAAGATAAATTTGATGAGTTAGGAGATTATAAATGGACCCGTTAAAGCAGTTGGAACTTGAAACCATGAGGCTCGATCATCCTGAATTTACAACAGGAGATACGATTAAAGTATATGTCAAAATACGAGAGGGTGAAAAGGAGCGCATCCAGGCATTTGAGGGAGTTGTTCTCGGCAGGCATAATGGGACATCCAATTCGACTTTTACCGTTAGAAAAGTTTCGTATGGTGTCGGAGTGGAACGTATTTTTCCTCTTCATTCGCCGGTTATTGATAGAATTGAAGTTTTAACCCACGGACGTGTCAGGCGGGCTAAAATTTACTTCCTGCGAAAACTGAGAGGCAAAGCGGCAAGGCTTAAAGAGCGCCGTTAGAATAACGATAAATATTCACTCAAGGGCACAAGGCCTCAAAGAAGAATCTTTTCCGGCTTTGCGGCTCTTTGTGAAAAATTCGCAATAAAAAGCAAGTCCATGGAAAATGACCTGTTGGCATACGAAATGGATGCCTGTGAAAAAGGCTATGCGAAGATAGCGGGCATAGATGAGGCCGGCAGGGGACCTATTGCCGGCCCTGTTGTTTCAGCAGCAGTAATTATTCCTCTGTCATCTTATATAGAAGGTGTCACAGATTCAAAGCAACTGACACCTAAAAAACGCGATCTGCTTTACAAAAAAATATATGAACATGCCGTTTCCGTCGGTATAGGAATAGTTGATCCGGCGGAAATTGAGCGTATAAATATTCTTAAAGCATCACTCCTTTCCATGGCAATGGCGGTCCAAAACCTTTCGCCGCAACCCGATTTTCTTCTTGTTGACGGAATTTTTCAAATCCCTTATACTCTTCCACAGATGGCCGTTCCGCGGGGTGATTGTCTGAGTTTATCCGTTGCCGCAGCATCAATTATCGCAAAGGTTACACGGGACAGGCTCATGGAAAAATATCACTACGAATATCCCGAATACGGGTTTGATAGACACAAAGGATATCCCACCAGGGAACATAAAGAAGCGGTACGCAGATTCGGATGCTGCCCGATTCACAGGAAAAGCTTTAAGGGGGTCAGAGAGACTTTATAAATCCATACTTCGGCCCGGCCTTTAAGGGGATTTTATAAAAAAGGTAAGCCCAATCCATGGAGACCTTTGAAGAACGCCCAATTTTGTCCAAGTACAAGGAAGGTGATAATTTCAACCACAGGAATACATTGAGTATTTCGAGGATAGCGCTAAAGCTTCACTGCGTGCGAAATTTGAGCCTGACGCAGTAATCGGGCAAAAGGGGGCGTTATGCAAAGGTCTTCCCAGGAGGAATTGATTATATGCCGTCAAAAGACCAGCAATTCGGAAAAGAGAGCGAATCAACGGCTGTAAAGCATCTTGAAAGGCAGGGATACAAAATTATTGAACTGAATTACCGGACAAAGTTTGGAGAAATCGACATAATCGCAAAGGAAAAAAACACCATAGTATTTGTCGAGGTAAAATCGAGAAAATCAGTTAGTTACGGAAATCCCAAATATGCGGTGACTCCGAAAAAAATGAGAAAGATATCGATGGTTGCTCTCTACTTTTTAAAAGTTACGAATCAGAGCGGTTCAAAAGCAAGATTTGATGTTGTTTCGATAAGTCCAGGGGGAAAAGATCCTGAAATAGAGATTATAAAAAATGCCTTCGACCTCGCATATAAATAATACCGGCTCATGTGCCGCGCCCGGAACTCTTTACGTTGTTGCAACTCCTATAGGAAACAGGGATGATATTACCTTAAGAGCCTTGTCGGTTTTAAGGGATGTCGATCTTATCGCAGCGGAAGACACACGCCATACCGGAAAGTTTTTATCTCTGCACAACATTAAAGCCCGTTTAATATCTTATCACGAATATAACGAAAGAGAGAGAACTCCAGCCCTGATTGACAGGCTTAAAAAAGGGGCCTCCGTTGCTCTTGTATCAAATGCCGGAACTCCTGCCGTTTCCGATCCCGGTTACCGCCTGATAAATGAGGCGATAGCGGCCGGGGTAAATATCGTACCTGTTCCCGGAGTATCGGCCGCTATTGCCGCGATATCGGTATCAGGCCTTGCGACTGATTCGTTTATCTTTATCGGCTTCTGCCCAAAAAAAAAGGAAAAGCGCTTCGATTTGCTCAGAGAACTGAATAAAGAAAAAAGAACGATTATATTTTACGAATCTCCCAGGAGAATCCTGAGACTTGTTGAAGAAATTAAATCAGTAATGGGTGAAAGGCATTCCGTCTTATCCCGCGAGATAACGAAGATTCATGAAGAATTTATCAGAGGTACTCTCTCTGAAATTCTCATCGTTTTAAAACAGCGCTCAGAAATAAAAGGCGAGTGCACCCTACTCGTATCAGGCTGTGAAGAAAAGGAAATTTCTTCTCCGGAGCTCGTCACAAAAGAGCTGAAGGAAAGTATCAGTTCAAACGAAAAACCCCTGTCCGTTCTTGCAAAAGAGACGGCAAAAAAATTCGGTCTCTCCAGGAAACAGGTATATGAAGAGGCTTTGAGGATAAAAAATGAGCAATCTTGATATAATTTTTTCACCAAAATCTGTCGCGGTAATAGGCGCTTCCACCACTCCGGGCAAGGTGGGACACGATATTTTCGCAAACATTTTAAAAGGAGGATATACAGGAACACTTTATCCTGTGAACCCATCAGCAAAATCGATATTAAGCGTAAAGGCTTACCCTGGACTTAAGGAAGTTCCTGACGATATAGACCTCGCAATAATTATTTTACCTCCGGCGGTTGCAGTGAAAGCGGTTTACGAGGCGGTTGAAAAAAAGGTTAAAGGTCTTGTAATTGTATCGGCCGGTTTTCGCGAAGTAGGCAACAAGGGCCTTGCAATCGAAAATGAAATCGTTTCGATTTGCCGTAAAGCCGGGATAAGGGTTGTAGGCCCCAACTGTCTCGGTGTAATCAACCCCAATCCTCTGGTCGGGCTTAATGCCAGTTTTTCGGCGCGCATGCCCAAATTTGGAAATATATCATTTATCTCCCAGAGTGGTGCCCTTTGCACCGCGGTGCTCGATTTTGCCGCGGACAGGGATTTCGGTTTTTCAAAGTTCATTTCAATAGGAAATAAAGCAGATGTGGATGAGCTTGACCTTCTGCTATACCTTCATCAGGATATCGATACCGAAGTAATTATGATTTATCTTGAAGAGCTCCGTCGCGGACCTGAGTTCATTGAAGCTGTTAATATAATCACATCGGGGGATTTCAGACCCACACCGGTCATAGCAATAAAATCGGGAAGAACAGGCGCAGGCGCTCTGGCTGCGGCATCACATACGGGCGCCCTGGCCGGCACGGAAGCGGTATACGACGCAATTTTCAGGCAGTCGGGCATAATCCGGGCGGATTCAATCGACGAGCTCTTTGATTTTGCAAGCGCCTTTGCATATAAAAATGAAAACGAGGTCGGGAAACTGAGAAGAAAAGTTCCGACAGGCAACAGGGTTGCCATTGTTACAAATGCCGGCGGTCCGGGTATCGTTGCAACTGACATGACTGTCTCGTCCGGTTTGGTCCTTGCGAAATTCTCCGAAGAAACGATTGAAGCGCTTACAAGTCATCTCCCAATGACTGCCAATGTCCACAACCCTGTAGACATTATTGGTGACGCGGCTCAGGACAGATATGAAAACGCGCTCGCTGCCGTGATCAGGGACGAGGGTGTTGACGGGGCGCTTGTAATACTAACCCCGCAATCAATGACAAATGCCCTCGGCACCGCTGAAGCTATCGCAAGAATCGCAAGACGCTCCAGCAAACCGATCCTCTGCTGCTTCATGGGCATTTTTGACGTATCCGCAGGCGTAAAATATCTGCAGGAACATGGAATTCCGGTTTTCAGATTTCCTGAAAATGCCGCAAAGTCTTTAGGCGCTCTCTATCAATATTCAACATGGCTTAACCGCCAGCAACTCGCGCCATATGACCTCAAACAGGATAGAGAACGCGCGGCTGCAATCATTAAAAGCAGTATCACCGAAGGCAAATTGAAACTGGGCGAGATTGAAGGCGGGAAACTCCTTAAATGTTACGGGTTTAATGTTCTTCCTTCAGAGCTCGCAATAACAAGAGATGAAGCTGCAAAAATAGCCGAAAAACTTACCTTCCCGGTCGCAATGAAGATCGTTTCTCCCCAGATACTTCACAAATCAGATGCAGGCGGAGTGGCTCTAGAGATTGGGGACAGGGAGAATGTGTTGAAAACATTTGATGAACTGGTCAAAAAAGCGCTTAAGTTTGACCCCGGAGCCGAAATCGAAGGCATCCTGATTCAGAAGATGGCAAAAAAGGGAGAGGAGGTCATTCTCGGAATGAACAGGTATCCGATTTTCGGCCCGTTGCTGATGTTCGGGCTCGGCGGAATATTTGTTGAGCTTTTCCACGATGTCGTGTTCAGGCTTGCTCCTGTGGGCAGAAACTCCGCGCGCAGGATGGTCCGGGGCATAAAAGGATACAAGCTCTTCAAGGGATTCAGAGGAAGACCGGTTTGCGATATTGAATCTCTCGAAAAATCCATCGTCAGCCTTTCGGAGATGTGCCTCAATCATCCTGAAATACAGGAGATGGATATTAACCCGCTGCTTTCCCATGAACAGGGCTCAACGGTGGCTGATTGCAGGATAATTCTAAGTGAAACAGACGTTGAAAAGTAAAGTTGTATTTCCGGTCATTCTTGCAGTGCCGGAACATGAAAGAAAGCTTAAGGGAAGAAAGAAGGTTGAAGCGTTAAGCGCCCTTGCAAGATTTGCGCTCGAAATTTCTTCCCGGAAAAGCGGAGTCAATCTTGGCTGCCTTGCTAAGAATGAGGCCGGCGCGCCTGTTCCTTTTGACGGCAATTTCTGGTCTGTCACTCACAAAACCGAATATGTGGGCGGAGTAATCGCGCAGACGGAAACAGGCATTGATATTGAAAAAATCAAGCCCTGCTCAAAGGCTCTCTGTAACAAAATTGCCGGTTCCCCGGAATGGGCTCTATCGGATTCGGACAGGGAGATTCTTTTTTTCCGTTTCTGGACTTCCAAAGAAGCCGTATTAAAGGCCGCGGGTAAGGGAATAGGCGGTCTATCAGACTGCCGCATTGAAAAGATATTAAGTGACAACTCCCTTATCGTAAACTATAATGGCAAAATATGGGAAATACAGCACTATTTTTTCGGCACCCACATTGCGTCTGTTGTAACCAATGGCTTTGAAATTGAATGGACTTTTTTGAACCCTCTATTTTAGGAGAATTATTTTGCAAGTAACATTTTACGGCGCCGTCAGAGAAGTCACCGGCTCAATGCACCTCATATCTGCCAATTCGGACAAGATACTGCTTGATTGCGGAATGTTTCAGGGCCGCAGGAAAGACACGGAGAATAAAAACAAATCATTCCCTTTTGATCCCAAATCAATATTAAATCTGGTTCTTTCACACGCACACATAGATCATTCAGGGAGGATTCCTCTTTTAACCAAAAACGGTTTCACCGGCCGCGTTATGTGTACACGGGCAAC
>JAHJRK010000365.1 GCA_018830925.1 Pseudomonadota bacterium | reverse complement strand
AGCGGGAACTTGTCTTTCCTGTAGGTTTTGTCAAGAATCCTGATTTTGCCTATCCGGGTAAACAAGGTTCCCTGGCGGGCGTACCTGGTGGGAATTACGCAGTCGAACATATCCATCCCACCCTGCACGGCGGCAAGTATGTCTTCAGGAAGTCCAACTCCCATCAGATATCTAGGTTTCTGCTCCGGTAAAAAGTGGGCGGTAACCTCCACAACCTTTTTCATGAGTTCAAAGCCCTCTCCGACACTGACCCCGCCTATGGCATATCCGTCAAAAGGGATCGAGGTAATTTCAATGGCGCTTTTCTGCCTTAGATCAGGGAAAATACCTCCCTGAATGATACCGAACATGAACTGATATTCCTTTAATTCAACATCCCTGCACCTCTTTGCCCATCCGGTCGTGCGCTCGACCGATTTTTCGATATATTCCCTCGATGCGGTGTGTTCAACGCACTCATCAAAAGCCATAACAATATCGGCTCCGAGATCCCGCTGAATCTCCATTGATTTTTCAGGCGTAAAAAAAACACGCTCTCCGTCCTCCTCGTATGAAAATGAGACTCCGTCATCGTTTATCTCTCTTCCGGGGAGAGAAAATACCTGAAAACCGCCCGAATCGGTAAGAATGGTCTTATCCCAGCCCATGAAACGATGAAGGCCGCCCATCCGTTTGACAGTGGCAAGCCTTTCTCCCAGAGAGAGATGGTATGTATTCGCGAGAATAACCTCAGAATCGGTCTCGGCAACATCCCGCGGCGTAATTGAGCGCACAAATCCGGCTGTGCCCACAGGCATAAAAGCAGGTGTTTGAACTTTCCCGTGAGCTGTTGTAAATTCTCCCTTTCTTGCGCCACAAGAATCGACGGCGAGCAGATTAAAGCCTATATCTTTTGATTTCATTCTATCTTTTTCCAGTTATAATATGAAAATACCGACAACAGCGCCTGTCATGCAAGTTGCAAGAGTTCCTGAGATGATTGTCCTGAATCCCAGGGATACGATCTCATCTCTTCTTTCCGGCGCCATCGTTCCCATTCCTCCAATCATTATTCCAAGGCTTCCGGGATTGGCAAAGCCGCACATGGCATATGTCATTATCACAAGACTGCGCGGACTCAAAGCTCCTTCGGGAAGTTTGCTCATGTCTACATAGGCAATCAGCTCGTTTAAAATGGTCTTGGTTCCCATCAGTATTCCCGCGGTATGAGCCTCTTTCCAGGGAATACCCATGAGCCAGACAACCGGAGACATTAATAATCCCATAATCCTCTGGAGAGTTACGGGTTCATTTCCAATATCAGGGAAAAGGCCGATAACAAGATTCACTAGATGTACCAGGGCAACAAGCACGATAAGCATCGCAACTATATTTATAAGGAGTTCCACACCCTGCAGAGTGCCCTTGGTAATGGCATCCATTGAATTTGCAGCCTTTATCGGGGAGACAAGCTCTCCGAGCGTGGGCCTCTCCTTTTCCGGAACCATTATCTTTGCAATCGTAATTGAAGCCGGGACGCTTATTATCGAAGCGACCAGGATATGTCCCATTATATCCGGTATGGCCCTGCTTAAGATGCTGGCATAAAGCACCATAACGGTCCCCGCTATTGTTGCCATTCCGCATGTCATAAGTGAAAAGAGCTCGCTTCTTGTCATATCCTTAAGGTAAGGACGGATCAGAAGCGGAGATTCCACCATCCCGAGGAATATATTTGCTGAAATGCCAAGGCCCTCCGCACCTCCTATCCTCATGGTTTTCCGCAATCCCCATGAAAAGGCTCTTACCACAATAGGAAGAATTTTCCAGTAAAAGAACAATGATGACAGGGCGCTCATGACAAGAACAAGGGGAAGCGCTCTGAAGGCAAGAATAAAGCTCGACCCCGGAAACTTTTCATCAAATGGAAGACTTCCTCCTCCGAGATACCCGAAAACAAAGGAAGTGCCTGCGGTAGTCGATGCTTCAAGCGACATGAAAAGCCTGTTTATAAAAAGAAAGAATTCCCTGAAAAGAGGCAGTTTAAGAAGGATAAATCCGGTCAGTACCTGCAGAACAAGGCCTGTTGCCACAGCTCTTAAATCGACTTTGCGGCGGTTTTCGCTGATAACCCATGCAATGAGGGTAAAGGCGAACAAACCTGCGATACCCCGAATAATCATACCCGGCCCCTCCTTCTCTTCACTTTATCCGCGTTCAATTTATTCTGATAATAAACACTTTTTGTATAAGAGTTCAATTATAATTATTTGATTTTAGATAAATATCAGTGTAATTAATCGAACATTAAATCAATAGCCGGGTTTAAAAATAGCAAATTTATGTATTACGTATATTAATTGTTAAAAGTCATGAGAAATCTCTTCACATTAACGATAATTGCTATTGCGTTAATCGGTTGCAAAACTGAAATGGTTGATATTTCCAGAATCATTGTTTTAGATTCTAACTTCAATCAAATTCGTGTAATCGATGAATCCAATTCCTTAAACCAGCTAAGCAAGCTTTGGAAAGAGTTCGAGCCTATTGATGAATTACCGATTACAGAATGGACACATAAGCTCGATATTGAATCAAAAGATTTAAGCGGTAGATGGTTATATAATCAGGAAGGCTATTTGGCCAAACTAAACAAACAATTGAAGCCCAGTTATAAGGTCAAGAACACAGAAGCCTTCAACAAAATAATCTTGGGCTTTTAACCTTCGCTTCCAGGGGACCGCTGGGGAGCGCGGCCCCTAAAGCGCCCGTTAAGCTGAAGATATGACCGAAATATTGAATGTAATCATTACTGCATCGGGTTTGATATTCTTGCTATCTTTTTTTGCAATGGCATCTTATCTATTTCGGGCTAAAGTGTACACGATGTGGCAAATAAGAGTTAATCCTCTTTGGCCGCGAATAATATTTGAATACAGAGATCACACAAAAAGGTATTCCGGGAAAATCGGAATTTGGTATTATATCTCCGGCGGCAGTTTTTTTATATTCGTCTTTACGATGGCGACGGCTAATGTTCCTCAATTATTTGTATTGCCAGCACCAATAACCATTATAATCATGGCAGTGGCTGTCTTTATCATTCCTGCTATAGGATACGCAATTTATGGTTTATCAAAAGAAAAATATTTTTAAGGACAAAACCACTTAACAAGGCAATACAGCCGTTCGCTACGCTCCGGCTGATTTTTTCGTACCTGAAATAATTTTTCGTAATCTGTACTCTTTGATTTGATGAGATAGAATAATGACTGCAATGTTGGGCTATATAGAAGTTCTGAGTTTTCTTTTTGTGTTGATACTCCTGGGCAATTGCATCAGCCAGATTACCTTTAAAAAAAGGACTTTCTCAGAGGTGAAAAGGGACTTTCCTCGTTTATTGCGCAACAGCTCCATTGCATTTGCCGCCTTGATTTTTTTCATATGTTTATTTCATTTCATAGGCATAGACTTTGTTAATTGATCTGATCATGCGCTTGACATAACCACGCCATTAAGGCGGGCGGGCTGTCAAAACGCTGTAGTTTTTTGAACTTCAATTCGTGTCGCCAGCTGCTTATGGCGACCGTCAGGCGGCGTAGTTTCCATCGCACATAACTTTGCCCTGTTTTCTTCCTGGTCCGTAGTAGAAAGACACTTCCGTGGCATCTCTGCCCGTCTCCATCTGTCACCTCTATCGATGACAATAACAAACCGGACGGATCTGGACAGTTTCCATGCTTCTGACAATCGATCAAAATCAGTTTGAAATGATGATTCAAAACATATATGGTATAAAATAGTGATCATCCAGAAAAGAGTTGGTGATCCTATAGGATTCAAGGATTCAAGGGTTCAAGTGGAAAATCCGCCTGAGGTGTGAAGGGTTCTATTATAAGGTAAGTCTGTTAGAACTTAAGAGGAATATAGGAGCTGTTGAATAACATATTGAAATGAAGCTTAAATCAAAACTTCCAGATATCGGAGTAACCATCTTTACCAGGATGACTGCTCTTGCAAACGAATGTGACGCGATCAATCTTTCGCAGGGATTCCCCGATTTTGATGTTGACCCGGAACTGACAGGGCTGGTGTATAAATACATGCAAAACGGGTTCAACCAGTATGCTCCCATGCAGGGTGTCATGCCGCTTCGCGAAAGGATAGCTGAAAAGACTTTCAAGTTGTACAAAGCCTCGTACGACCCCGCAACGGAAATAACGGTTACTTCCGGAGCTACCGAGGCTTTGTTTGCGGCAATCGCCGCGGTTGTAAACAGGGGAGACGAAGTGATAGTTTTTGAGCCGGCCTTTGATTCCTATGTTCCGGCCATAATCTTAAACGGCGGCATTCCAAAGTACATCAAAATGAAACCGCCCGGTTACACCATAGACTGGGATGAAGTTAAAGACGCGGTATCTGACAAAACAAGGCTGATGATATTAAACTCGCCGCATAATCCCACGGGTTCCGTCCTCTCGAAAGATGATATTTCATCTCTCAGGGAAATAATCCTTGAAACGGACATATATATTATCAGCGACGAAGTATACGAGCATATAATCTTCGACGGAATTTCTCATGAAAGCATGGCAAAATATACCGATCTGGCCTCCCGGAGTTTTGTTATAAGCTCTTTCGGCAAGACATATCATACAACCGGATGGAAGGTTGGATACTGTCTTGCTCCGAAAAGTCTTTCGGCCGAATTTCAGAAGGTGCACCAGTTCCTGACATTTGCGACCAATACACCGGTTCAGCACGCATATGCCGAATTTCTCACAAATGAGAATGCTTACCTCGGCTTATCCGGATTCTACCAGAAAAAGAGAGACAGATTCCTATCCCTCCTGAAAAACTCGCGGTTCAAACCGGTTCCGTGCAGTGGAACATATTTTCAAATGCTTGACTATTCATCCATATCGGATGAACCGGATATGGTCTTTGCTAAGAGTATTACGGTTGAACACGGTGTTGCGTCAATCCCCTCGTCGGTATTTTATCACCGGAATGATGACCACAAGACACTTCGCTTTTGTTTCGCGAAAAAAGACGAAACACTCGAAAAGGCAGCAGAAAAATTATGCGGGATTTAAAGGTT
>JAHJRK010000364.1 GCA_018830925.1 Pseudomonadota bacterium | reverse complement strand
GACAATTCGTCACTGTCTACTGATCAGACGCAACCCGTCGGTTTCGGAAGACCGGCCATTTTACATGCTCCCTTGCCCGGTCCTGAAGGGAAAAGCTCATAAATGTGCTTCAGTTTGAAACCTGTAACTTTTGAAAGAACACGAACCATCGGGGCAATTCCGTTTTTCTCGTAATATTCGCGAAGCACCGTAATAACCTGCTGGTGCTCTGCCGACAGCTCATCAATTCCCTCTTCCTTTTTCACAAACTGAACCCAATCCTGTGACCAGTTTGTATAGTTATCAATGAAACCATCCTCATCCGTTACAAAAGTTTTACCCGCAAATTGTACTTCCGGCATTTAATCTCCTCCTTTATCAATTAATTATTCTCAAGGCTTACAGCCTGTTATACTTATTCAAAATATAGTTGGTAATAATATTATCATGGTCTGCCAATGTCAATATAAATATGATTAACCCCTTCCCTCCCTCCTGCAAGGGGGAATGCCTTCGTATATCAATATTCTCGAGGTGTAGCATTAAGCTGCGCAAGAGTAAATACCGGACCGTCCTTGCAGACAAATTCCTTCCCTATATTGCACCTTCCGCACATCCCGATTCCGCACTTCATCCTGTTTTCAAGTGACATTATTATATGGTCATGCCCGTATCCCAGTTTGTCAAGAACAGGCTGGGTGAACTTGATCATGACAGGCGGCCCGCAGATTATCGCATAAGTATCGGCATCCGCCTGGGGCGCCTTCTTTTCGGTAATGGCAGGCACAAAACCCACATTATATTTCCAGTCCAGATCATTGGCAGCATCAACAGTTATATGCATTTTTATGTCATCCCGCCTTTCCCATGCGGCTAACTCATCCCTGTACAGGAGCATACCGGGTGTGCGAGCGCCATATATGACATTGATATCCTTAAATTTTTTGCGGTTAGCCGGATCCAGCATGGATACTATTGAAGAACGGAGTGTAGTAAATGCAAAACCGCCCCCTATGATCACCACATTTTTCCCTTCCAGAGTATCCCACGGATATGAATTCCCGAGGGGGCCTCTTATGCCCATTATATCCCCGACCTTCATTGAATGAAGATATGAAGATACAAGTCCGACCTTGTTTACCGTAAACTTTACAAAGCCCTTTTCGGTAGGAGAGGAAGCAATACCTATGGGAATTTCCCCTTTGCCTGTCACCGAAAGCTCCGCAAACTGCCCGGCCTTGTACGAAAATTTATCTTCATCCCCAGGGTTTAAAAAAACAAACTTGAATGTTTTAAGATTCCTGTCTTCCGTTTCCGTTATTATTTCATCTATCCGTACAGGATAAGGCATGTATGGATTTTGCACTTTAATATCCCCCTTTATCACTTTACCGCACAAGCGCAGGCTTTAGGATCATAACTGTTCATCATGTCACATACCCTGCGTATATCAATATTAACCGGACAGGACCGGATGCAGCGACCGCACCCGACGCACTGAATCCCGCTCTCATACTTATCGACGTAATATTTCAGTTTATGCATGAATCTCTGGCGGACCCTGTGAAGTTTTGTTCCCCTCGGATTGTGTCCCGTGCCATGAATGGTAAAAAGGGGAAACATGCAGCTGTCCCAGTTTTTCATGCGCACGCCCGAACATCCGGAATTTTCATCCTGGATATCAAAACACCAGCATGTGGGGCAAAGATACGTGCATGTTCCGCAGTTAATGCAGGAAAATGAAACATCTTCCCAGAAAGGAGCTTCATAAAGCTCGGTTGTTTTTTTATTATTAAGCTGATCTGTTGAAACCAAAGAGCTTATTTTGGCCTCAGCCTCTTTTTTAAGAGATTCTATTTTTTTAAGAGCGCCGCCGTCTGCAATAGTTTTCCATCCGGCTGTATTTAACAGATTGTCTCCTTTTTCCGTAATTGCTTTCGCATAATAGCACTCTCCGGCATCGGCAAGGAGTATATCGAGGCCATCTTCATTGAAAGGGCCAGATCCGGCTGTCGTGCAAAAGCAGGTGCTGCACGGGTTATTGCAGGCAGCGCCGATAAATGTCGTTGATTCATACGCTCTTACCCAGTAAGGATCTTTATAGTCCGGCGTATCGAAATTGCGTTTTACAAGAAGAAATGCCGACGCATCGCAAGGCCTGATTCCCAGCACCGCTTTCGGAGAATAGTCCTTTGCGGCATCCTTCATTATATGATGATCAGGATCTTTTTCATCAAGAGAATATTCAAACATAATCTCGGATTGCGGATAGACAATTGATTTTGGAGAAAGGCGTGTGTTTAAAAAATTCAGGTCCGGCAACTCCCCTTTTCCAAGCACTTTGAAATTATGAGATTTTTCTTCTCTGACCGGACCGGACAACCTGTAAGCATCCTGAATTTTATCAATTCCGCCGGCCCAGTCTTTTTTATCGATTTTAATAACCTTCATAGCAATAGCCTTATTTATGTTACGGGTTAATTATTTGTAACTACTCAGCCGCAGATATACGCCGATCATCACTGATATTTTTTTCATTTATTATCATATACAGTAACTACTCAGGTTATTTAGACTGTAGGCTGAAGGCTGTTAGCTAAAAACCTACAGTCTATCCACCTGAGCGGTTACTTATTTCTTTGTATTTAAACCTATCTGCGTTCACCTGCGTGAATCTGTGGCTGAATTATTTAATAAAATCGCCCGGATCGCCCGGTTTGAATGTATCGAGCGGCGGGCGTTGATCCGGCAAAACACCGGCTTCCCAGCCGAACATATCCAGGCAGTCCTTGTTGAGCTTGCTGGTGAACTGCCGGACTTTGATCCCGACCGGGCAAGCCCGCTCGCACGCTCCGCAATCCGTACATCTTCCCGCGCAATGGTACGCACGCAGGAAATGAAATGTCCTTATATCGGTTTCATCCTGGCTTTTCCCGACCCACTGCGGGCGGGATTCATCCACAAAGCATGTCGGGCAATAGCAGAGGGGACAGGCATTCCGGCAGGCATAGCATCGGATGCAGGGGGCAATCAGATCCTCAAAATACTGCCATTTTTCCTGCGGTGACATTGCCTCGATACGCCTGATATCGGCATATCGTTCAATATCTTTCTGCTCTTCAACAAGGGGCACCGCCAGTTCATCGTATAAAACGGGATTTCTGTGAATGCATGCGGAGCAGTTATCCTGGAGAATATCCGATTTTTTTAATTTTTTCTCGAATCCTGCGCCTTTGACTGTAACAGTATCCCCTTCTTCACTAACCTCTCTCACTTCGGCATCAAACACCGCGGTTATTCTGCGGCGGTCAATCATGCCCTTGCAGGGAACACCGATAATTACCAGTTTATCCCGTTTGATTTTGTTTTCAAGTATATGGGTCACGATATTTCTTGAATCACACCCCTTGGCGATTACACCTATCTTTTCCTTCCTGTCGGTCAGGTAATTGGCAAGGTTGATTCCACAGTTGCTGTCCCAAACCAGTTTTGATACTTCACCGGAGTTTTTTACAAAAGTGGGCTCGTTCATCATCGGCATGGTCCCTTTACGGAAGCCAATAACCATCTCAACTCTGCCTTCATCCAACAGCCTTTTAGATATTTCTCTTATCTTATCAATATATCCTAACATGTTAAGCTACCTTATCAGCTGCTTTTTTAAAATTATTATTAGGCCCCAGAGCCTTTACTGTCGCTGTCACATCCTTGACCACGTCTACAAACTTGGTCGATTCGGCAGAGGAGATCCAGGAAAAACTAAGCCGGCCGGGTTCAACGCCCATGTGTTCCATAAGATTTTTAAAGAGTCCGAATTTTCTCCGAGCGTAATAATTACCTTCCAGGTAATGGCATTCGCCGGGATGTCACCCGGACACCCAGACTCCATCGGCTCCCTGCATGAGAGCCGCGAGAAAAAACTTGGGGCTCATACGACCGGTACACGGAATCCTGATGACCCTGATATTCGGGGGATATTCCATTCTTCCGACACCTGCAAGGTCCGCGGCTCCGTAGCTGCACCAGTTGCATAAAAAGCTTGCTATTTTAGGTTCCCAGTCAGACATCTCTTTATTATCTCCTTTTAAAAAATAAATCCTGCCCCGTTAAACTGCCTTGCTCAACTCATAAATCTGGGCAAAAATCTGGTCATTATCAAAACCTTTAAGGCGAATGGCTCCCGACCTGCATGATGCCACGCACAGGCCGCATCCTTTGCATAGAACCGGGTTTATCTGGGCCTTCCCCGGGAAAAAGCGGGCTGTCTCCTCGATAAAAGAGGGCGCGGAATACGGGCAGATTGAAACGCATACTCCGCAGGAGCTGCACACGGCAGGCATTGTTTCAGCCACCGTCCCGCTCGTATGGATTTTCTTCCGGGCAAGAAGCGTAACCGCCCTTGATGCCGCAGCCATTCCCTGGGCTATCGATTCATCAATAGGCTTGGGGTAGTGCGCAAGGCCGCACAGAAACACTCCGTCGGTTGCAAATTCGGACGGACCGAGTTTTGCGTGCCTCTCAATAAAGAAACCATCATCATTCACCGGCACCTTGAAGAAATTGGCAAGCTTCTCATCCCTGTTCGGAATAATGGCGGTTGCAAGAGTAACTATGTCCGCTTCAAGCTCCAAACGGCGACCAAGTATATGATCTGTTACTCCAACCTTTATCTTTTCACCTCCGGGCTTTACTTCCGGTTTGTTGTCCAACGAATATCTTATAAAAATTACGCCCATCCCCCGGGCTTTCTTATAAAGGTATTCGCGCTCCCCGTAAGTTCTTATATCCCTGTAAAGAACATAGACATTCATATCCGGGTTTATGCTTTTAAGCTCTATGGCGTTATCTATTGAATGGGTACAGCATACCCTTGAGCAATACAAACGGTCGGGCTCCCTTGATCCTACGCACTGGATGAAAACCGCGGAATCGATCTTTTTAAGGGATGGATCCTTTTCCATGAATTTTTTATCCAGTTCAAGACTCGTTAAAATGCGCGGATCTTTGCCGTAATTATATTCCGAAGGCTTGAAAGCGCTCGCGCCCGTTGCGATAATTGCAATTCCATGCTCAAGTATATCATTCTTCCCGTTTGAGGAGAGCGTTGATTTGAAGTTCCCTACAAAGCCGTCAACATTGGTTATTGCAGAATCAAGATGAACATGGATCTTTTGATCCTTCGTGATCTCGTCAACAAGACCTGTAAGTTTTTCGGCTATATCCTCTCCTTTAGGAGTCCTGAAAAGATTCAGGGCCTGGCCGCCAAGGCACTTTCCTTTTTCGATAATATGGGTTTCATAACCCTGTTTAGCAAGGCTCTTTGCGGCCGACATTCCGGCAATTCCGCCTCCGATTACAACGGCAGTCTGATTGACCTCAAGCTCAGCTTCCTTGAG
>JAHJRK010000363.1 GCA_018830925.1 Pseudomonadota bacterium | reverse complement strand
CGTCCTGACCCGCATGCCGGCGAGGTTCCGGTTGTCTACGTCGAAGTTTCAAAAGATGCAGGCATCAGCGACGCCAGTGTCATGGAGTGGGCGTCATCGAATATCGGAGAAAGAGCAGCCATTCCCAAGGAAGTGATAATAACCGATCATATACCGTTGACGGCTGTAGGGAAGATTTTCAAACCCGCGCTGAAGTGGGATGCGATTAAAAGAACTTATGAAAAGGAACTGGAAGCATTAGGGAGTCTTACGGAATCCTTCGATGTTTCAGTGGGCGAGGATAAAATTTACGGCACAAGCGCTTCTATAAAGGTCAAACCTGCTTCAGGGGTTGCTCCTGAAAAAATCAGGAAGCGTATTTCAGAAATTCTTGCTAACTACACCGTGCATTACGATATTATAGTTGAATAATCATATAATGACTAAAACCAGTTTAATCGGGATAATGGCCGACAGCCACGGCAAACCGGATACAATAGCCGCTGCCGTCGCACTTTTTAAAAGCAAAGACTGCCTTCACATGTATCATCTCGGTGATATTTGTGACAGTGGCCATCCGGAAACAGTCGAGTCATGCGTCAGCATACTTAAGGCAAACAATGTTGCAGTGATAAAAGGGAATAATGATCATGCAGTATCTATAAACAATTCTGAACTGAATTTTTCTGTTATATCCAAGAATACTTCTGATTATTTATCCGCTTTGCCGCTTGTCGCCGAATATGGTGAAGCTATTTTCACTCATTCGCTTCCTTTTGTTGAAACGCTCGGCCTTTCATGCATGATAAGGAGTATGGGCAAAAATGAAGCCGCCTTTTTTTTTAAGGAACATCCTGGAAAAATTTTGTTCAGAGGACACGGTCACAGCCCTGAAATCCTGTCAAATGAAAGCGGGGAGATGGTTGTCCGGAGCATGTTTCCCGGAGAAGATACGGTGCTTGCGAGCATGTTTCCATGCATCATCACCTGCGGAAGCCTCGCCGCCGGTTACTGCATGATATGGAAGCCCGATGAAAAAAGTGTGAAATGTTATTCGATTTAAAGGAATAAGGGCGTGAGGCGTAAGTCGTAAGGGGTGAGAGCGTGCAAGCAACAGCCCGCTTACGACTCACGACTTACGCTTTCACGATCAGGAAACCGGAATCAAAAAAACTGAAACTATAAACATATGATCAAAGGAGTCTTTCATGTATAAGTATCTGTTCAGCCCGATCAAAATCAATAAGCTTGAAATCAAAAACAGGATTGCTTACCCGGCTCTCGGACTGCTTTATTCCTACGACAGCAAACTGAATGACCGTTACTTCAACTATTTTAAGGAAAGAGCTGAAGGAGGTACAGGCCTTGTGACTGTCGGTCCGGTCGGAATAGATTTTATAGGTTCCGGGATTCTTGCCCTTTCGCTGGCAAACGATGAAGCGATCCCGTCATTTCAAAAGCTCACCTCAATAATTAAAAACGGTGGGGCTCGCGCCTGGGTTCAGCTTTTCCATGCGGGAGCATATTCCCATCCGTTTCTGATCGACGGCAAGGATCCCATAGCCCCGTCGCCTCTCTATTCAAAATATTCAAAAACGACTCCCCGTGAAATGTCGATAGAAGATATCAGAGAGGTTCAGGAGGCTTATGTTAAGGCCGCCGTGAGGGCTGTTGCGGCCGGATTTGACGGAGTAGAAATCCTTGCTTCAGGTGGTTACCTTATCACTCAATTTCTTTCGCCCCTTAAAAACAAAAGAACCGACGAATATGGCGGGAATTTTGAAAACAGAGTCAGATTTCCAAGGGAGGTGATAGAGCTCGTTCGGAAGCGTGTAGGCCCGGGTTATCCTCTCACAATAAGAATGGCTGGCAATGATTTTGTGGCCGGAAGCAACACGGATACCGAGACTCCTGAATTTGCAAAGGTTTATGAGAAGGCAGGTGTAGATGCAATCAATGTAACCGGAGGATGGCACGAAACGAAGGTGCCCCAGCTTCCCATGCAGCTTCCAAGGTCGGGCTATTCATACCTTGCTCTTAATATCAAAAAATCGGTCTCCGTCCCGGTCATGGCTTCAAACCGTATAGCCGATCCGGAAAGCGCCGAAAAAATAATCAGGGACGGTTATGCGGATATGGTCAATATCGGGCGGATTCTTATCGCCGATCCCGAATGGCCGTTGAAGGCCTTTGAAGGGAAGGCTGACGAAATCAGACCCTGCGTTGCCTGCTCCCAGGGATGCACTGACGAGGTATTCAGCGGAAAGCCTGTTTTCTGCGTCGGAAACCCGCAGGCCGGATTTGAAGCCGAACGAAAAATAGAAAAAACAAAAAGCCCCAAGAACGTCATGGTTGTCGGCGCGGGAGCGGCAGGACTTGAAGCTGCCATAACAGCAAAAAAGGCGGGGCATAATGTAGAGCTCTATGAAAAAGATGATGATATCGGCGGCCAGCTCTGGCTTGCCGGAGCTCCACCCCATAAACAGGAGATATGGGAATTTATCAGATATTACAGGGCGATGTTAAAGAAACACGGAATTCCGCTGTTTCTTAACACAAAAGTCGACAAGGAGCTTATCGCAAACAAAAAACCGGATCATATAATTGTTGCAGAAGGAGCTGAGCCGGCTGTTCCGCCTGTAGCTGGAACCGATGATCCGTGTGTTTTATCTGCATGGAAGGTTTTAAGAGAAAGCCCCTCTCTTGCAAAAAATGTCGCGATAATAGGAGGTGGGGCAGTAGGCCTGGAAACCGCTCTTTTTGTAGCATCAAAAGGAACCATCTCACCTGAAATCCTTCACTTTCTTTTTGCTTACGATGCCGAAAGCCCTGAGCGTCTGCGCGAGCTGATGTTTTCAGGTACGCATTCAGTAACTGTATTCGAAATGCTCAATAAGATCGGAAAGGATGTGGGGAAATCGACAAGGTGGATTGTTTTCGACAACCTTCAAAGATTCGGCATCAGGATTATTACAGGAGCTAAAGTCTCTTCGGTCGGAAACGGCAAAGTCATATTTGAAAAAGACGGCAATAAAGAGGAGATGACCTTCGGAAATGTAATTCTTGCGTCCGGTTCAAGGCCGGTAAAGAAGCTTACCTCTGAAGTCTCAACTCTCGGAATTCCGTTTGCTACGGTAGGCGACTGTATCGCACCGGGTCGAATAAATGACGCCATACACGGCGGCTTTCTCGCGGCATTAAAAATATGAGTTCGCGGTTCGTGAATCCGCCAATCTGCCTGGCGGATTCACGACTCACTATTCACGTTCTTTTACTATGTGCCTCTGTGCCTTTGCCCCTTTGATCCTTACCTTTTACTCTTCTCCATCTCTTCTGCCCGCAGGGTCTTTCTCAGGACCTTTCCTACGATTGTTTTGGGAAGCTCTTTCCTGAATTCTATCTGCGTCGGAAGCTTGTATACCGCAAGCTTTGTCTTGCAATATTCGATCAACTCCTCCTGGGTCGCCGTTTCACCCTCTTTCAGCACAACATAAACCTTTATCTGCTCTCCGCGGGAAGAGTGCGGTATTCCTATCGCACAGGCTTCCTGGACTTTCGGATGTTCAAAGAAGACCTCGTCAACATCCCTCGGATAAACATTGAAGCCGCCGGATATGATCATGTCTTTTTTCCGGTCGACTATGTAAAAATACCCGTCTTCATCCATTTTAGCGATATCGCCGGTATAGAGCCAGCCGTTCACAATGGTTTTAAGCGTTTCTTCAGACCTGTTCCAGTAGCCTCTCATGATCTGCGGGCCCTTAATGATAAGCTCTCCCGTCTCTCCGACAGGTACATCTGTAACTCCGTCATTTAAGTCGACGATCCTGCATTCCGTATCAGGATAGGGAATGCCGACGCTTCCAATTTTCTTCATCCCGGTAAAGGGATTCGCATGGGTAACAGGAGATGATTCCGTCAAACCGAATCCTTCCGAAATTGTCGCTCCGGTAATTTTTTCAAACTCCTTTATTACTTCAACCGGAAGGGGCGCGCTTCCGGAGAAACATCCCTTGATCGAAGTAAGATCCGTCTGCTTGATTTTAGGATGGTTCAGCAGGCCGATATACATCGTGGGAACAAGAGGGGCAAAAGTAGGCTTGAACTTGGCTATTGCCTCAATGAGCTGATCAGGCTGTGGCTTCGGAACAAGAATATTGCCCCACCCCGCACATATCGCAAGGTTCATGCAGCAGGAAAGCCCGAAAGAGTGAAAAAAAGGGAGAGCGCCAAGTATTATTTCATGGCGGTTATGAAATTCCGGAAACCATGCATCTATCTGCTGGATCTGCTTGCTTAAATTTCCGTGTGTCAGCATGACCCCTTTTGATACTCCGGTTGTTCCGCCTGTGTACTGCAGCATAGCTACATCATCGAAATTGACTTTTACACCCTGGGCGATCGGAGAATATTTTTTCAGAATATCCTT
>JAHJRK010000362.1 GCA_018830925.1 Pseudomonadota bacterium | reverse complement strand
TTCGGATCATCTTGTAGAAAACATGCCTATAGGCCTTATCGCGTTAGACAATAACAGAAGAATTGCATTATTAAATCATGTCGCGGGATCGATACTCTCCATTTCTCTTCCGGATATTTCCGGAAAAGCGGCGGAAGAGATTCTTCCCCCGGCTTTGTGGAAGCTTATCTCCGGTCCGGAAGATAATCAAGGAGTCATCGAAACGGAGATTGAGTGCATATTGAACGACGGAAAGGCTGTTCCTCTTGAAGTCAGCACCACTGAGCTTAAGGATGAAAATGGCAATCTTCTCGGTTATATAATTCTCTTTAAGGATTTAAGCGAAGTCCGTTCGCTTCGCAGGGAAGTCGCAAGAAGTCAGCGCCTCGCATCCCTCGGCAGCCTTGCGGCGGGTGTCGCGCATGAAATAAGAAATCCCTTAAGCTCCATCAAGGGGTTTGCGGTCTATTTCAGGGAAAGGCAGGAGAAAGAGGAGGATAAACAGATTGCAGGGATCATGATACAGGAAGTGGACAGGCTGAACAGGGTTGTAAGCCAGCTGGTCGAGCTTGCAAGGCCGGTTTCTGTTTCAAAAAAACCTGTTTCACTCCGTGCCGTCATTGAAGATTCCCTTAAGCTGCTGGAGAGAGATGCCTCGGAGAAGAAAATTGAAATAAAGACCATATTCATGCCGGAAGATCTTCAAATCGCAATTGACGGAGACAGGATTAACCAGGTTCTTTTAAACCTCTATCTTAATGCCATTGAATCCATGGAAAAGGGCGGCAGGCTTTCCATTGAGCTGTCGGAAGGAGAGGGGGGGGCAGTCATAAAGGTTTCGGATACAGGCTCAGGTGTCGGCGAAAAGGACCTTCCCCATGTTTTCGATCCGTATTTTACGACAAAGACAACTGGAACAGGTTTAGGGCTTGCCATAGTCCATAATATAATAGAAGCGCATGACGGCAAAATAACGGTTGAGAGCCGGCCCGGAGAAGGGACGACCTTCACACTCTTTTTGCCCGGCGAAAGGCAGGGATAATATTCTTATGAAGCGGAAAAACAGTATACTTGTTGTCGACGATGATACCGCGCACCGCACAATGCTTCACGCTCTTATAGGTGGTTGGGGATATGAGATCTCCGAGGCGGACGACGGGTCGACCGCTGTTGCCGAGGTGAGGGAAAAACCTTACGATCTTGTTTTGATGGATGTGAGAATGCTGAAGGTATCGGGAGTAGAAGCGCTCAAGGAGATCAAGTCATTCAATCCCGCGATCCCGGTTATAATCATGACCGCATATTCTTCGGTTGAAGCCGCGGTTTCGGCGATAAAAGACGGCGCCTACGACTATCTTACAAAACCGCTCGATTTTGACAAGCTGAAGCTCTCTCTTGAAAGGGCCATGGAGCATCTCCATCTGAAGGAAGAGAACCGCCTTCTCAAGGAAAACCTGGGGATCAGTTTTGACAGGCGGAATATAATCGGGCGCAGTCCGGCAATGGCAAAGCTGCTTGAGACTATTGCCCTTGTTGCTCCGTCCGAAGTCACAATACTTATTACAGGCGAATCCGGAACAGGCAAGGAGCTGATTGCAGGCGCGATTCATTTCAACAGCCCGAGAAAAGAGGGGCCTTTTGTGAAAATAAACTGCGCTGCTATTACGGAGACCCTTCTCGAATCGGAACTCTTCGGCCATGAAAAAGGCTCTTTTACCGGAGCAGACAGAAGGAAAGAGGGACGTTTTCTTCAGGCAAGCGGAGGCAGCATTCTGCTTGATGAAATCAGCGAGATGCCTCTTGCAATGCAGGTAAAGCTCCTGCGGGTGCTCCAGGAGCGGGAGATAACCCGTGTCGGGGGCGAAAGCGCCGTGAAAACGGATGTGAGGGTTATTGCCGCGACAAACAGGGATCTCAAAGAGATGGTCGCGTCCGGAGCTTTTCGCGAAGATCTTTTTTATAGGCTGAATGTTGGGAGCCTGCATACTCCTCCGCTAAGGGAGAGAAAGGAAGACATTCCTCTTCTTGCGCAGAACTTTCTTAGTATGTTTGCGGAAAAAAACCGGAAAAAGATAAAGGGATTTACTCCTGCGGCTATGGACGGAATAATAAAATACGGATGGCCGGGAAATGTGCGTGAACTTATGAACGTGGTTGAATGGGCGGTTGTGCTTTCCCAGTCGGATTATATTGACGAGAATGATCTTCCGGCAGTTCAGGGGGAGTTGCCGGAAAGTGTGAGCCCTCGACCGGAAGAGATCTGGGACATGCCTCTTGAGGAGATTGAAAAGGCCACGATATTAAAAACCCTTGAATCTTTAAAAGGAAATAAAAGCGAAACAGCCCGGAGGCTTGGTATAACGAGAAGAACCCTTCATAAGAAACTGAAAAAATACGGGGTGATGCCCTGATAAGTGGGACCGTTCGCTGGTGTTCATTTGGCCTTCGGCCATCTCACTTATCGGCGGCTAAAAAACCAGATATATAGCAATGAATACTGCAATAATTAAGAAAACTCAAAGGGGAAATAATGAAGATTCTAATAATCGGAGGAAAGGGTACGATCGGCAAAAAGGTAAGCGATCATTTTTCAAAGAAACATGAAGTTCTGATTGGTGGAAGAAATTCCGGGGATTTAACAGTAGATATTGCCGATAGTA
>JAHJRK010000361.1 GCA_018830925.1 Pseudomonadota bacterium | reverse complement strand
CTTCATCAACTATTCTTGCAGCCTGACGCTTCAATTCGGAAATATCGGGCACAGGAAGATTCTTCTTCTGATATTTCGCAGTCAATAGGCTTACAACCAGACGCTCCTCCTGATCCCTTATAAATCCCATAATCGTTTCACCTTTGTCGTACATCGCACATCGAATTTCGCACTTCGCTTTCCGCCTTTCGATATTCGATGTCCGATATTCGATATTCTGTTTTTATTTCTTACGCCTTTTGCCTCTCGCCTCTCGCCTTACGCCTTACGCCTGCTAAAGCTTTATAACTCTCATCATGTTGGTAGTTCCTTCAACATATTCCGGATACCCCGATGTTATTACAACAAGATCTCCTTTCGACAAATACCCCGAGGCAAGGGCGGACATGGCCGAGCTGTCTGTCGTTCCAATCTTTCCCTTTGCTTCGACAACAAGGCTTGGTAAACAACCCCAGTAAAGGGCAAGGCGCCTCACTGCGCTCTTTTCAGGAGAAAGGGCTATTATAATCGGTTTCGGTCTGAACCGTGAAATATGAGCCGCGGTTGAACCGGAACGGGTTGTGGCGACAATAGCCTTCACGTCAAGATGATCCGCAAGAACACATGAGGCATAGGCAACCGATTCGGATACATCTTTTTCAGGCATGAGGCTCAGGTATTTTTCATGGGGAAAATTCTCTTCCGCATTCTCCGCAATCCTTCTCATGTACTGAACCGCCTGGACAGGATATTCTCCACTCGCTGTCTCTTCGGAAAGCATGACTGCGTCGGCCCCGTCCAGCACGGCATTAGCCACATCGTTTGCTTCCGCTCTTGAAGGGCGCGGCGCGCTCACCATCGACCGTAGCATCTGAGTCGCTATTATGACAGGCTTGCCCATATTGTTGGCTTTTTTGACAAGCATCTTCTGGATATTCGGAACATTTTCAAGAGGAATCTCGACTCCGAGATCGCCCCTTGCGACCATTATCCCGTCCGATACCTCCATGATTCCTTCAATATCTTTTAACGCCTCATGCTTTTCTATCTTTGCTATGACCGGGGTATTTTTCTTCTCCTTCTTTATTATCTTTTTAAGAGCGATGATATCCTTTGCGCTCCGGACAAATGAAAGAGCAATATAATCGACGTTGTTTTTAAGTCCAAAGATAAGATCCTTGTGGTCTTTTTCCGTTATTGCGTCGGCTTTTATCGTGCCTGTCGGAAGATTTATTCCCTTGTTAGAAGTAAGAAATCCACCGGTGACAACCTCGCAGAATATGTCGTTTCGGGTTGTCCTGACTACAACAAGCTCCATCATACCGTCTGCGAGTAGTATCCTGTCTCCTGGTTTTACATCGGAGGGCAGATTCTCATATGAAACGGAGACACGCTCCCCGTCGCCAACGACATGCCTGCTGGTAAGAACATACGCCTGGCCGGGATTGAGGCGCACACCGGGTTCTTTCACTTTGCCGATTCTAATCTTGGGGCCGCAAAGATCCTGCAAAATTGCCACATGCGCGCCGAGTTTTTCCGAAACCGTACGGATGGTGTTGATCTTTTTAAGATGTTCCCTGTGGGATCCGTGGGAAAAGTTTAATCGAGCCACATTCATTCCGTTTAAAATAAGCTCTTTCAATACTTCCGGAGACTCGCTTGAAGGGCCGATTGTGCATACGATTTTTGTTTTCGGCATGATATTTTCCCTTTCCTTATAATAATTTTAATAGTATAAGAATTTCTTTTTGGACGCAGATGAGCGCAGAAGTTTAGACTAAAGACTGTCAGGCTGTCCGCCACACTTTTTAGCGGATTAGCTAACAGTCTTCAGTCTAACGGCCTATCTATCTGCAGATATCGGTGAAATTATGCGTCCTAATTTAATTGGCGGCTTCGTCATAGATCACGTTTTTCGGCATATGCGCAATATCGCGTTCTCAATTACAAGCTTCGGGGTCCGGCCGGATGATTTCAATTCGATATCGGCATCTTTAAGGCATTCAAAGATCGAAATAAGCTCCTCACTTTTGAAATTATCCGATTTTCTGAACAACTGCCAGACAGGATAAGGACTTTTAGAATTTTTTGCAATTAACAGATCTGTCGCTGTTTTGGTTTTCTTCTTTGAAGTCTTTTTTTGCTGATCTTCAGATTTTCCAGCGGAGTCGTCAACCGAAAGGAATCTCTCCCTCTCTTCAATAACGTTAAGCAGATCATTGTCATACTCTTCAATCGCCGGCACGGTAACAGAAGTAAACCGGGGATATGTGGAACCTGACTCCCATG
>JAHJRK010000360.1 GCA_018830925.1 Pseudomonadota bacterium | reverse complement strand
GCCAAAACAGATATCATAATAAAAACAATGAGTCCAGCAAAAAATGAAGGGCAGACAAGTTTTTTTGCCCTCTCGATTCTATACCTTATTCCTGTGGCAAGCCCCTTTCGCTTCGTTAGGAATGGGTAGCTGAATAGTTACGAAAATTGTATAAAAATCCCTATAAATGTCAATCAAAATCGGTTATTGGAGTAGTCTCAGATTAAAGGATTTTAGTCTGACGGAGGGGATGATAAATCCTACATATTGTGTCGCCTTTTTTGACCCCCAAACCGTCCCTTTCTTGCCTATATCCAATACGTTGCAAATTGTCAAAATCATTGAAGATTGAGTTTATTAATCGAAAATTTTTTAGCCTTTGGACACCTGTGTTTCAGAGCATAAGGTGAAAAACCAAATTCCTGCCTTTTAAGTTCTCTGAAAATTAATTCCGAAATTGTTTTTGCTCAGTTTAGATGGCAACTTTGCGTGTGTGATCAACAATTGCTTCAATGATCTGTGACCAAGCTCCCTTTCCATTAGGGAGGTCGTGCCCCATGCCTTCTATTAGCAATAGCTCAGATCCTGGTATGGCCTCTGCTGTATCCTTGCCTCCCTCTACCAACGCGATTGGGTCATCGGTACCGTGTATCACAAGTGTAGGTGCTGTTACAGATGCAAGTGCAGGCTTCCGATTACCATGCGCTACAACGGCTGCCATTTGCAGATCCACACCTTGTGGATAAAAAGAGCGGTCATAGGCTTGACCTGCAATTTTACGATGCCATTCTTCATCGAAAGGAAACCCCGGACCTGCAAGAGTTTTAACTCCATCAATAACATGCTGAATAAAACCATCTCTCTCCTCGGGTGGGGGAGTAATAAATACACTAAATGCCTCAGGCTTTGGCATTGGTAGTGCAGGATTACCTGTGCTTCCATATATCGAGATAAGGCTTAAGACACGAGAGGGATGTCTAATCGCAACGGTCTGAGCAATGGCTGCACCCATAGACACACCACAGATATGAGCTTTTTCGATACCTAAAGCCTCAAGTAATCCAACTGCATCATCGGCCATATCGTCAAGGGTATAAGGTGATGTAATTTCCTCGCCTTTCATTCTAGCAGTGAACACTTCCATGATGTCAGGTACTCCCGCCTCATCGAATTTGGTTGAGAGTCCTGAATCGCGATTATCGAATCGGATTACATAAAGTCCCTCCTCTGCCAGTTTTTTACAGAGATTTTCATCCCAAAAAATCATTTGACTACCAAGCCCTATAATAAGGAGTATTGGTGCTGAGGAACTATCACCAAAGGTATCATACTCAATCTGAATTCCATTAGCTGTAACATTAGGCATGACTCAATCCCCCTTTCTATTTTTGCAATTATTATCTTTGGATTTTATAACTCAAGGCAACTAATTTTAGGTTTCCCTTGCTTGCCAATACCTTATAAGTTGCAACTTATCAAAATCATTGAAGATTAATTTTTTAATCTTCAGTTATTAACCTTCAAAATGTTCATATTTAGAGCAAATTCCTGTCGAAAGATGCCATTATGGGGCACTATCTTGATAATGTAAGTTTCGTTATTTTTAGTAAGTTGTATGAAATCGAATTCATAGTCTCCTTGATCTCAACTATATTGTTCCTATTTATTTTTTAGCGAAGCATAGACTGCCTGTAGGATGTTTGCAGCGCGCTGGTCGGGCTCGGGAGCACCTTCTTGGGTTATTTGAAGAAACATAGGGACGGCACCAAGGCCAAGCTGATTCATCGTGTAACCGAAGCCCAGTTTTACATCCGGATCTGCACACCCGACTGAGCCTCCATATCCAAAATGACCAAAAGTTTGTTGGCCGACAACATTGTCAGTCGATGGTCTGGCAAGCATGAAACCGAGTCCGAAGTACATTTCTGCTCCCACAACCTCATCGATACCACCTACTTGCTTCTTCGTGGCACGGGCAAGAGTCTCGGAAGAAATAAGTTCGACTCCGCCACTAGCGCCTCCGCATGCTAATACGCCATATATCTTCGCAAGTGCCCGCGCATTGGTGTGTCCGTTGGCTGCTGGCATTTCAGCGGCTCTTGTCACTCGACTATTCGGTGAGTATTCGGGAGTAGGCATTGCTGGCATGAATGCGCGGATTAATAGAGAGTTAGGGTCCTCTTTGAATGCGGCAACTAGATCCATCACTCCTGGAGGAGCGGGTGGCGGATTGATCACTTTAGCTACACGATCATCGTGTTCTGGTCCAAAGCCCAATAGAAAATCGACGCCGAGAGGTGACACGATCTGTTCTTGAATTAGCTCGCCCACCCTCTTTCCGGTGGCGCCCCGGATCACTTGTCCTACGAGCCATCCGAAGGTATTCGCGTGATACCCAAACTTCTCCCCTGGCTTCCAGATGGGAGCTTGAGCCGAGAGGGTCTTGACCATAAGATCCCAGTCGGTTGTAGCTCCAGGCTGCATCATTTGATCAGGAGCTGGTAAACCAGCCTGATGGGTTAACAAATAGCGAACTGGAAGCTCTTCCTTCCCGGCCTGTGCGAATTCCGGCCAGTATTTTGCAACCGGTGCGTCGAGATCGAGCTGTCCGCGTTCGACTAGTTGGTGTACGATCAAACTCACGATACCTTTAGTGGACGACATGACTTGCACAATGGTATCACGCTGCCAATCTCGTGAACGTTTAGAATCCATATGGCCTGCCCATATGTCAACAACCATTTCTCCATCGATCACGACCGATGTGGCTGCTCCAACCTCATTGTTTTCTTTAAAATTGCGAACAAAAGCATCACGCACAACCTCGAAACCCGACTCACAATAACCTTGAACCTCAATTTTTAGATCGCCCATTTTTATGCCTCCAAGTTTTTGAATCTTATAACCCTACAACGATACTTAGCAATAAAATAAGTTGACTTTTTTGATACTACGAACTATAATCTGCCAAAATTCAGAAAAGGAGGCAGATTATGTTACCACAAATTCGAAACGATGAACATCTTTTTAGTATTCCT
>JAHJRK010000042.1 GCA_018830925.1 Pseudomonadota bacterium | reverse complement strand
GAAGAGATGCTTCCCTATTTCTCTGAACTTTACGGGAATCCATCAAGCATGCACTCTTTCGGAGGAAATGTTGCAAGAAAGATAAAAGAGGCGCGTGAAAGAGTTGCGGAACTGATCGGCGCAACACCCGGGGAAATACTATTTACAAGCTGCGGAACCGAAAGCGACAGCACTGCAATCAGGGCCGCCCTTATTTCAAATCCCGATAAAAAACAC
Organism: Pseudomonadota bacterium; assembly: GCA_018830925.1. Classification (GTDB taxonomy): domain Bacteria; phylum Desulfobacterota; class Desulfobacteria; order Desulfobacterales; family RPRI01; genus RPRI01. The sequence continues at coordinate 12,019 of JAHJRK010000042.1, read as the reverse complement.
ATTATCGCAAGCAGGGTTGAGCATCCCGCGATAAAGAATCTTTTTGAAAACCTTGCAAAGAAAGGGTACCGGGTTACATTCGTTCCGGTGGACAGCAAGGGAGTGCTCGATCTCGATTATTTATACGGGCATCTTGACGATGATACGGCGGTTGTCAGCATCATGTGGGCAAATAATGAATCCGGTGTAATTTTCCCGATAGAAGAGATCGCCCAGGCCGTTAATGCAAAAGGAGTTGTTTTTCATACGGATGCGGTGCAGGCCGTGGGTAAAGTTCCTGTCGACATGAAAAAAGTCAAAGCCGATATGCTTTCACTTTCAGGACACAAGATTCACGCTCCCAAGGGAATCGGCGCTCTATACATAAGAAAAGGCACGAAGTTTTCACCCTTCCTGATAGGAGGACATCAGGAGAGCGGAAGAAGGGGCGGCACGGAAAATGTGGCATCCATCATAGGGCTCGGCAAGGCAAGCGAAATGGCTCTTTCCCATTTAAATGAAATGAAAACCCGGATAAAAAAACTGCGGGACAAGCTTGAAGACTCTCTGCCGAAAGCAGTTCCGAATACCATGATAAACGGAGAGAAGGACCAGCGGCTTCCGAATACATCAAGTATAGGTTTTGAATTCGTCGAAGGAGAGGCAATTCTTCTCATGATGGATGAGTTCGGCATCTGCGCATCATCGGGCTCGGCATGCACATCCGGCTCTCTTGAGCCGTCGCACGTGCTTCGCGCGATGGGCGTTCCATTCACGGCGGCACACGGCTCCATCCGCTTCAGCTTGAGTATATACAATACTGAAGAAGAAATTGATTTTATAATTGAAAAGGTTCCGCCGATAATAAAAAGGCTGAGGGAACTGTCCCCGTTCTGGAAAGAAAACAAATGCGGATAAATCCCTGAACCTATGAAGAGATGTTTTGCACAGGATTTATGTTTTAAGTATTAGAACACTAAAAACCGGGAGAGAATATGTTCAAAGTAATGCTGCGGGACAACATGGCTCCGGTTGCAAAAGAGCTTCTTGAGGCAACAGGGAAAATTCAAGTTGTCGTTGATAACGATAAAATAACAAATGATCCTGAGGAGCTGGCAAAAATCATAGGAGAATTTCACGGCCTTGCGATAAGAAGCGGAACAAAGGTCACTGAAAAGGTTTTAAATAATGCAAAAGAATTAAAGGTGATCGGACGAGCCGGAATCGGTGTTGATAACATAGATGTCCAGGCAGCCACAAAACATGGCATAGTAGTCATGAACGCCCCGGGAGGCAACACCGTCACAACGGCAGAGCATGCAATATCTCTCATGCTTTCTCTTGCAAGGCACATCCCTCAGAGCACGGCCTCAATACGCGAAGGAAAATGGGAAAAGAAACTTTTTTCGGGAGTCGAGATTACAGGGAAAACACTCGGCATCCTCGGACTGGGGCAGATCGGGAGGGTTGTAGCAGACAGGGCCAAAGGCCTTAAAATGAATATCATTGCCTCCGATCCTTTCGTAAGCAAAGAGGCGGCACGAGCACTCGATGTCGAACTCGTAACATTTGATGAACTCCTTTCACGCTCAGACTTTATAACTCTTCATGTTCCGCGCTTAAAAGATACCGTCAACATCATCAATGCCGCTTCGATTGCAAAGATGAAAAAGGGTGTCAGAATAATAAACTGCTCCAGAGGAGAAACAGTAAATCTTGATGATCTCTATGAATCTTTATCAAGCGGTCATATTGCGGGAGCAGCTCTTGATGTTTTTCCGATAGAGCCACCTGATCCGGCTTCTCCCATACTAAGGCATCCGAATATAATATTCACTCCCCATCTTGGCGCAAGCACAGGAGAAGCGCAAATCAACGTGGCTGACATGATAGCAAGGCAGATTGCCGCGTACTTGATCGACGGGGTCCTCATAAACACCGTCAACTTCCCGTCAGTCTCCGGTGAAGTCATGGAACAGCTCCGCCCCCATCTTGCTCTTGCTGAAAAAATGGGCTCCATTATGGGGCAGCTCGTAAGAAAGATTCACGACATTACTGTTACATACAGCGGGGATATGACGAAACTCGATACGAGACCCCTGACACATGCGGTGTTAAAAGGCCTTCTCGGCACCTTTACGGACACTCCTGTGAACTATGTCAGCGCACCTGCCCTTGCAAAAGAAAAGGGAATCAACATAAAAGAGACCGTCAGCCGCACGAGCGATGACTACGCTGACCTGATCAAGTTAAAACTTGAAAAGCATGAGGATGTACCCGGAGAGATCTGGGGAACAATACTCGGGAAAAAGTATCCGAGAATCGTAAAACTCGGGCGAATCCGCATGGACGCCGTTCCTGAAGGTGAAATACTCGTAATCGAGAATTACGACAGGCCGGGGGTAATCGGAAATGTGGGAACGACTCTTGGACGCCATAATATCAACATAGGTCGTTTCCAGCTCGGAAGGCGGGATGATCAGGCACTCTGCATGGTAAATATAGATACGCCTGCCGGTAAGGATGTGATCAAAGATATAAAATCACTCCCGAATATCATCTCCGTCCGACAGATACACTTATAAAAACATGGTTACTGGTTTATAGTTTCTGGTTTGTGGTTGGTAATTCGTGGAAAAATCCATTTCTTCTAACCACAAACCAAAAACCGGTAACCAGAAACTTAATTTTTAAGCTTCTTTTTTACTTTCTCCTTAAGCCAGGCAATCCACGGATCAAATCCTTCTTCGGTTTTAGCCGATATTTCAAACAAACTCATGCCGGGGTGTATCTGCAGGATATTTTTTACAACGGCTTTCCTGTCATATTCAAGGTACGGAAGAAGGTCTATCTTGTTTAACAGCGCGGCATCACATACCCTGAACATCAGCGGATATTTTACCGGTTTGTCTTCTCCTTCGGTCACGCTTAAAACAACAACTCTGGCATCTTCACCGATATCAAACTCTGCCGGGCATACAAGGTTTCCGACATTTTCAACGATAAGAAGATCCGTCGAATCAAGGTCTATGCTGCCTGCGGCATTCCCTATTACATGGGCGGCAAGATGGCAGTCGCCGCCGAATTCATCCGTATTAACCTGCACAACCTGAACTCCCGTCACAGAGAGGCGATCGGCATCCAGGGTTGAGCAAATATCACCGACTATAACAGCGCATTTTATTTCAGGCAAAAGACGCTTGATTGTTTTTACAAGCGTGGCGGTTTTTCCCGAACCCGGAGAGCTCATGACATTTAAAACAAAAACCTTCTTTCCTGCAAACAGGTTCCTGTTCTGCTGAGCCATTGTATTATTAACATCAAGTACTTTTCTGACAATCTTAATCTCCATAGTATTATTCCTCTACAAATATTTATTTTAAAACATAATCCGTTTATATGTATATTGCTATCGGCCAAAACAGGTTATATCAGGGGCCAAGGATTCAATGGTTCAAGTGAACCGGTTAATCGAACATGAGGGACTCGTAAAAAATTAAAATTCAGACGGCAAAGTAAAAAGCTCATTATGCAAGGCGCGCGAATCTTGAGGAATGAAGCGTACTCATTGGTACGCTGCAATGATTCACCCTGTTGAATCGGCCTTGCCGTCTCGCCCAGCGAGAATTCAACAGGGCTGGGATGAAGCGCAACACAGCAGAAAGACTTTTTACGAAGCCGTCATCACGGGTCTGCAATCTCTATCGAAACGATATCCAGCTCCCTGCCCGAAATAATCCGGATTGAACCGCTGCCACATTTTACACATGTAAAAACAGGCCCGGTTATAGTCCACTCGGCAGAGCATTCATTGCATGTTGCAACCACGGGAACCTCTTCTATCATAAGTTGTGCTCCCGAGAGAGGCGTCTCTTTCGCAACTATATCAAAACAGAATCTGAGGCTCTCAGGCACAACTGCAGAAAGTTTACCCACCTTGAGATTGACTTTCTCGACCTTGATCTTCTCCATACCTTTCGGGATTGAGGCTGCTGCAATCTCAACTATCTGCATGGCTATCCCCATTTCATGCATGGTCAAACACCGAAGCGCAAAGTTCTCCCAGGACACCGAGATTATCGCATATATGAATCCCGCCTTTCTTCATTGCGGTTATTTTCCCCTGTGCTGTTCCGCTCTTCCCGCTTATTATTGCGCCTGCATGTCCCATCCTCCGCCCGGGAGGAGCCGTGAGTCCCGCAATGAACCCGACAACCGGTTTTGTTACATTCTTTGAAATAAATTCCGCTGCCTCTTCCTCTGCAGTTCCGCCTATCTCACCTACCATAACTATGCCTTTCGTATCCTTATCTTTTTGAAAAGCATCGAGGCAGTCAATAAAATTGGTTCCGTTTACCGGGTCCCCGCCTATGCCGATACAGGTTGTCTGCCCGATCCCTTTTTGAGTAAGCTGATGAACAACCTCATATGTGAGAGTCCCCGATCTTGATACAACACCGACAGGGCCGCCGGTCTTATGTATATGCCCAGGCATTATTCCGACCTTGCACTCTCCGGGTGTAATTATGCCCGGGCAATTCGGCCCTATGATACGGCTACTTTTTCCTGCAATATAATTCTTGACCTTCATCATGTCGATAACCGGAATTCCTTCGGTAATAACCACGATAAGAGCAATCCCGGCATCTGCTGCCTCCATTATCGCATCTGCCGCAAAAGATGGAGGCACGAAAATCATGCTGCAATTTGCTCCTGTTTTTCCCACCGCTTCCTTCACCGTGTTAAAAACAGGTATTTCATCCATTTTCTGACCGCCCTTGCCGGGAGTAACACCTGCTACAACACCGGTTCCATAGGCAACGCACTGGCGGGTATGGAACTGGCCTTCCTTCCCGGTTATTCCCTGAACCAGAAGCCGCGTATTCTTATTTACAAAAATGCTCACTTTTCATAACCTCGCTTGTATAAAAGCCTTATAGTATTGTGTAAGTACTCAGGTTGTTTAGACTGTAGTCTATTAGGTAAAAACCTACCGCCTAAACGCCTACAGACTAAAAAGCTACAGCCTGCCCATATTATTCCGGCAGCCCTGATCAGATTCTTACTATCTGCGCAACCTTCTGCGCCGCATCCTGCAGATCAACGGCTGTAATAAGATTCAGCCCCGATTCCGAAAGGATTTTTCTCCCCGCTTCCACGTTTGTCCCTTCCATGCGGATTACAACAGGCACATTCATGCCTGTCTTTCTTGCAGCCTGCACGACTCCTTCCGCAAGCACATCGCATCTTAAGATGCCGCCGAATATGTTGATGAAGATACCCTTAACATTTTTATCCCCGAGGATAATCCTGAAACCGTTCTCTACCATCTCAGCGCTGGCGCCGCCCCCCACATCAAGAAAATTGGCCGGTTCGGCCCCTGCAATCTTGATTATATCCATCGTAGCCATCGCAAGTCCGGCGCCGTTCACCATGTTGCCGACATTACCGTCCATTTTGATGTAATTTAAATTGAATTTTGACGCCTCCACCTCAAGTGGATCCTCCTCGTCGGTATCACGGTATCCCGTAATATCCTTGTGCCGGAAAAGGGCGTTGTCGTCGAAGTTTATCTTTGCATCGAGCGCAATAACCGAGCCTTCCGCCGTAATTACAAGGGGGTTTATCTCAAGAAGGGAGCAGTCGCAGTCAACAAAAAGGCTGTAAAGGTTTTTCAGCATTGCGGAGAATTCCTTTACCGCGCCTCCCGAAAGGTTAAGACCGAAAGCCGCATCCCTGCAGTGGTATGGATAAATTCCGGCAAGGGGATCTACAAAAATCTTTATGATTTTTTCCGGCGTGTTTTCGGCGACCTCTTCTATATCCATGCCTCCGGCCTCACTTGCCATAATAACAATCTTAGCGGAAGCCCTGTCCGGTATAATTCCAAGGTAAAGCTCTTTTTGAATATTCAGACCCTGCTCAACAAGAACCTTTTTCACAAGTCTTCCTTCCGGCCCTGTCTGGTGTGTAACAAGGTTCATGCCTATTATCTTTTTTGCCAGGGCTTTTGCTTCATCAAGAGAACCTGCAATCTTTACGCCTCCTCCTTTCCCGCGTCCGCCAGCATGAATCTGTGCCTTTACAACAACAGGGAAACCTCCGAGCGCGGCCGCAATTTTGCCTGCCTCTTCAGGATTAAAAGCCACTCCGCCCGAGGGTACTGGAACACCATATTTTCTGAACAACTCTTTCGCCTGGTACTCATGAATTTTCATTCTGTTATTTCCTTATTATTCGTACATCGAACTTTGTATATCGTATTTCGATTTTCGTTCCTTCCCCTCTCTTCTTTCGCCTCACGCCTTTTTTTCTATCCGATTATGCACAGTACTGCATTCTTGGCCACCGTATCCCCGCTCTTGAAATTGACGGCCTTGATCACTCCGTCCGCAGGAGAGGGAAGGGCATTTTCCATCTTCATCGCTTCAAGAATTACAACCGTATCCCCTTTCTTAACACTGTCACCCACTTTCTTTTCATAAGATATTATCATACCGGGCATGGGGGCATTCAGCGTAACTCCTGCGCCGACCTCGGTCGGAACCGCTTCAGGCATGGGCGTCTTTGGTGGAGCCGGAGGCGCGGCAGGCTTAACCGCTGCTGGAGCCGGAGGAGCTGAAGGCTTCGGCGCAGGCGGAGATGCGGCAGGAAGCTGCTGCATGTAGCTTATAACCGGAGCTCCTCCGACCTCTTCAACACCGACTTCATAATAATCGCCTTCAATAAACACGTTAAATGTGCGAAGCCTCTCTCCCTTGGCGGGAGCTTCTTTCTTCTCAGTCTTTTCAACCAGCTTACCGGCTTTCGCTTTTGCAATAAGTGCCTGTTCAGCCTTACTCTGCTCAAGGGTTCTGGGTTTTACCTCTTCAGGTGGTTCTTCCTTGCCGTATTTCCATCTCAAAAACTTTTTCCCGGTTACGGGATAAAGCGCATAAATGAGCACATCATCGATATCTACAGCAAGATCCTTGATTTCCTGTTTTGCTTTTTCAAGTTCAGGTTCTATAACCTCAGCCGGCCTGCATGTAATCGGTTTTTCTCCTCGCGGATATCCTTTGAGAGCCTTCTTTTGCAGCTCAGAATTGATCGGAACCGCTGTTTTCCCGTAAAGCCCGTAACAAAGGTCTTTCACCTGGGCGGTAATCATCTTGTATCTGTCTTTTTCATCTCCGAAGAGGACATTGTTGACGGTCTGGATACCGACTATCTGGCTGGTAGGCGTCACAAGCGGTATCTGTCCCAGATCTTTTCTGACTCTAGGCAGCTCTGCGTAAACATCATCTATCCTGTCAAGCGCGTCCATCTCCTTCAACTGGTTGACAAGGTTTGAAAGCATTCCTCCTGGGGTCTGGTGGAGGAGAACATTTATATCTATGATCGAAACTTTCGAATCGTCAAGAAGGTGCTTGTACTTGGGAAGAACATCCCTTTCGAGAATTTCGTTGATCGCCGCAAGCTTCCTGATATCAAACCCTGTGTCTCTGTTTGTGCCGAGAAGAGCCATGACAAGAGGCTCGATTGCGGGATGGGATGTTCTGTAAGCATAAGGAGTCATGCATGTATCCAGTATATCAACGCCGGCCTCGATTGCTTTTAAATGGGACATCGGGGCCATGCCTGAGGTAAAATGGCTGTGAAGATGTACAGGAACTTTTACTGCTTCCTTTAATGCTTTTACCAGAGCGTACGCATCATATGGAGCTATCAGGCCTGCCATATCCTTTATGCAGACGCTGTCTGCGCCCATCTTTTCGAGTTCTTTTGCCTTGCTTACATAATATTCAAGGTTATAGACATCTCCGCCCATTCTCGGTTCCGTCAGGGAATAGCATAAGCAGCCCTGAAAATGCTTCCCGTTGCTTTTTATGACAGGAACAACCGTTTCAAAGTTACGGAAGTCATTCAACGCATCGAATGTTCTGAATATATCCATGCCGTTTACAGCAGCCCTTTCAACAAAGGCGCGCGCGACATCATCCGCATAATTTCTGTATCCTACAAGATTCTGAGCGCGAAGCAGCATGGAAAAAGGAGTTTTTTTGATATAACGCTTCAAAGTTCTGATTCTTTCCCACGGATCTTCATTTAAAAAGCGGTGCATTGTATCAAAAGTGGCCCCGCCCCAGGTTTCAATCGCCCAGAACCCGACTTCGTCCATCATTTCCGCAACAGGAATCATATCCTCTGTCCGCCCCCTTGTCGCAAAAAGGGACTGATGCCCGTCTCGAAGAGTAAGGTCTTGTATCAGGACAGGGTTTTTAGCTTTAGGCCTGTCTTTTCCGTACTCCATAGGTGCTTTTTTTACCATATCGTGATCGCTCATGTTCTGCTTCTCCTCTCCAATATATTTTCGAAATAATTTCATAATATTCCTTTTGTAAAGCCGGATAAGGGTCTCTTATCACCTGCTCCTGCTAAAAGCCTTCATCTGCATAAGGTTCCGCGTCTGCATGATTGCCTGCCTGCCGCTGAAACCCCAGATATTAATAACCGGCAGAGTAACTTGCGCTCCGCCTGAAGCGGACTGTCCGGCAAACAAAGCCCCTTGATCCATCATTAAACTTTCCTCTTCAATCCGGATATAATTAGTTACAGCCGCAGATATTGCAGCCGCTATTTTTGCTTTTTTGTCCATATTGTTTTCCCTTCAACCGGTAAAATATCCTTACAATTTCCATCCATCCCTGCAGCAATAAAGCTTTTTATACCGGAATATTCCCATGCTTCTTGGGCGGCCTTATCTCACGCTTGCTGCACATTATTTCAAGAGCCTCTATAAGACGCTGCCTTGTGGCAGATGGCACTATAATGGCATCTATATATCCTCTTCTTGCAGCGCAATACGGATTTGAAAACAGCTCCTCATATTCCTTTATCTTTTCCTTCCGCTTTTCAACAGGATCTTTGGCCTCTGTAATCTCCTTGCGGTGAATTATATTGGCTGCTCCCCCTGCGCCCATTACCGCGATTTCGGCTGTCGGCCATGCAAAAGCCATATCCGCGCCGAGATCTTTTGAGCACATGGCAAGATACGACCCGCCGTAATCTTTGCGGGTTACAAGAAGCATTTTCGGAACCGTTGCCTCCGAATAGCACCAGAGAAGCTTTGCCCCGTGACGTATTATCCCGTTCCACTCCTGGTCGCTTCCCGGAAGATATCCCGGTACATCGGCAATGGTAAGAAGAGGAATGTTGAATGAGTCGCAGAATCTTATGAATCTTGTCGCCTTGTCGGACGCGTTTATGTCAAGGCAACCGGCTTTAACTTTCGGCTGATTGGCTATTATTCCGATGGTTCTTCCGTTCAACCTTGCAAAGCAGACAATTATGTTCTGGGCATAATATTCATGCGGTTCGAAGAATTCTCCTCTGTCGACAATAGCCCGGATAACCTCCTTCATATCATATGACTGGTTCGGGCTGTCGGGAATTATATCATCCAGAAGGGGCGCGGTACGGGCAGGATCATCGCCTGCCGGGACTGCCGGAGGATCTTCCATGTTGTTTGCCGGCAGGTAGGTCAGGAGCTCTCTTATTTTCAATATCGTATCTTCATCACTTTCACAGGCAAAATGGGCAACCCCGCTTTTTTCGTTATGGGTCATTGCCCCGCCAAGCTCCTCAAAAGATATCTCTTCACCGGTAACCGATTTTATCACTTCAGGGCCTGTAATAAACATGTAGCTGCTGTTTTTTACCATGAAAACAAAGTCGGTCATGGCAGGAGAATAGACAGCTCCTCCCGCGGTAGGTCCCATTATTGCCGATATCTGGGGTATAACGCCTGAAGAAAGCGAGTTGCGGTAAAAAATCTGGCCGTAGCCGGAAAGGGCGTCAACACCCTCCTGGATCCTTGCGCCTCCGGAATCATTCAGTCCGATACATGGCACCCCCGACTTCAGTGCAAGATCCATGACTTTGCATATTTTCTTGGAATGCATTTCGCCGAGGCTTCCTGCTCTTGATGTAAAATCCTGGGAAAAAGCAAATGCCGGCCTTTTATCAATCAGCCCATGCCCGGTAATAACCCCGTCGGAAGGAATATCCACCTTTTCCATTCCGAAATTAACGCACCGATGGGTGACGAACATGTCAATCTCCCGGAAAGTGCCCGGATCAAATAAAAGATCAAGCCTTTGCCTTGCGGTAAGGCGCCCTTTCTCACACTGCTTTGCCGTCGCTTTTTCGCCGCCCATTTTGAGGACCTTTGCTTCGCGATCTTTCAGATCCCTGATTTTATCTTTCACAATACCCATAACAAAGTTCCTTTCATATGGTACTTGGTTTCTGGTTTATAGTTGCTGGTCTCTGTATATCCTTATTTTGTAAAGGGGAACTATCCTTTTACTTGCAGTTTCTGTCAAGAGAAAAAAGCAGTTCTCCGGCTCCAACCGTCGGCGTCTTTATCCCCTTTTCAACATCCCGTGTAATCTTTGAAAGGAGTTTTTTTACATCAGGATTGTTATGAAAACGTTCCTTAAGCCCCTCTTCAACAAGCGCCCACATCCAGTTTACAGACTGTTTTTGCCTGTTTAGCCCAAGCTCACCGCTCTTTGTCATTTTATCCCTGTGGTCCAGCGCTATATCCCAGATTTCACTTATCCCTGTCATCTCAACTGAACTGCACACAACAACTGGCGGTGTCCATGTCAGAGTCGATGGGATCAATAGTTGAAGGGCCGATTCATATTCTTTTCTTGCATTTTTTGCCTTATCTATATTATCTCCGTCAGCCTTGTTGATTGCAACTGCGTCGGCAAGTTCCAGCACCCCTTTTTTGATTCCCTGGATTCCGTCTCCCGCGCCTGCCAGCATGAGTACAAGAAAAAAATCAACCATGGATGAGACTTCGGTTTCAGACTGTCCGACACCGACGGTTTCAACGATTATAACATCAAAACCTGCGGCTTCGCAAACGAGCATCGCTTCCCTTGTTTTTCTTGCAACACCTCCGAGAGTGGCGCCTGAAGGAGAAGGCCTGATAAATGCATTTTCCTCCACGGAAAGCTTCTCCATGCGCATTTTGTCCGCCATCAAGCTTCCTCCGCTTCTTCTGCTGCTTGGATCAACGGCAAGAACCGCCAAACGATGGCCTTTTTTTACAAGCATCATCCCGAGGCTCTCGACAAATGTGCTTTTCCCAACACCCGGAACACCGGTAACACCCAGGCGAACGGCTTTCCCGGTATGTGGAAGCAGTCCATCGAGAATAGACCTCGCAAGATCCTGATGGGATGGGTGTGAGCTTTCTATAAGCGTTATGGTTTTTGCCAGTATCCGCCTGTTTTTCTCAAGCACTCCTCTCACATAATATTGCGGATCGGCTGCTCGAAACGCTGTGCGTTTCTCCGGTTCCTGGTTTCCGGTTTCCGGTTTATGGTTTATGTTCCGATTCACTATTCACTGTTCACTATTCACGTTTTTCTGCTTTCAAACAGAGCGTTCAAAACCTTGTTAGCTGAATCGGTAATTACCGTGCCGGGACCGAATATTCCCACAACTCCTATTCCGTAAAGGAATTCGTAGTCTGCCGGAGGGATTATCCCTCCTACCACTACAAGAATATCGCCTCCTCCTTCAGCCTTCAGCGCTTCAATCAGCTGTGGAACAAGAACCTTGTGCCCGGCCGCGAGGCTGGAAACACCCACAACATGCACGTCATTCTCAGCAGCCATACGGGCGGCTTCCAACGGTGTCTGGAACATGGGGCTTATATCGACATCAAACCCAAGATCCGCATATGCGGTAGCAACCACCTTGATACCCCGGTCATGGCCGTCCTGCCCCATCTTTGTGACAAGTATTCTGGGTCGCCTCCCTTCTTTTTCAAGAAATTCATCCGTTCTCTTTCTTATGGAGGCAATAATCTGGCTATCCCCGTATTCTGAAGCAAATACCCCTGAAATACACTGAGTCGTGGCAACATATCTACCAAATACTTTTTCCATGGCATCCGTAATCTCCCCGACGGTCGCTCTCGCACGAACCGCCGGAATGCATACCTCAAGCAGGTTGCCGCCTGATGATGCACAGTTAG
>JAHJRK010000359.1 GCA_018830925.1 Pseudomonadota bacterium | reverse complement strand
TTCTTCCTGAAATTTCCCGTCTCTTTTGTGTATAATCAATGAAACGCCGCTGCCGAGAAGATTTAATTCTTCGGCACATTTTTTAATCGCGATTTTTTTGTTCGTCTTAAAAACTTTATAGGAAGTTTTATCCCCTTCTTCTTTTAGCAGCCAGAATTGAAAGACCGGAGTTAAATGAAATCTTTTCATTTTGTTTTCCCCTTTAAATTTCCCATTACGTGTGTTTTTAGTTTTGCTATTGTACTGCTCCTTATATTGTTTGAGAGGGCAGCGGAAATCTATTAAGTGAATAACGTTTATTAGATGTAGTTTTAAATACAACTGATTACAGTCCGGGTATGCTTATATTAATGCCTTTTGTTCTTATTACAATTATAAGACGCCGTTATTTTATCCCTTCACAAATACACCGCAGATTATCCCGACATTATATTCATGTACCATTCATCTCGGATTCATACCGGATTCATCTTATATAAAGGTTATACTTTTCTTATGGAAAGATTATATGATGATTATACTTGGGTTATATGAGGATTATAGAAAGATTATACTTTGGTTATATGAGGATAATACTTGGATTATACAAATCTTATAGAAAAGTTATATACACATTATAGTATTCCCGTGACCAGCCCCCAAAAAGGGATCCACTTTATACTTAGTAAAAAGTATATTAGGATCAAATGAGGAAACGATAAACACGTTAAGACCACACTGCACTCTGGGCTTACGTTACCGACACTAGAATCGTATGTCACTTATCAGGTTGCCAATGCTTGATAATGAATATAAACTAACTTATTATTGGTACACATTTCGGGGGGCAGGTCAGTTATTTGCAAGTCCTTTATAAGCTCTTTTAGATTATAAAAAAGCAAATGAAACAATTTGGAATCCGGTTGATGTGTTGTTTGAATGATTTTGTTTTGGTCGTAATTTATAAATATAAACAATTGTTTTTATACTGCTAATTTGGGTGTATAAGAACAATAGAATATGCACATACGCTGTGGGTAATATGAAATTAAAAATTCAGAAAGAATAAAAAACAGAATATCCTTTATGTAATTTTATCACAATAATCACAAAAACTATTAGATATGAAAATGATCATATTATGCTTCGCAGTCATGCTTTATTCCCAGCTAACCATAAAAGCTCAATCAGTCTACACACAGATGCCTGATGACCCGGAAGCTCTTTATTTCACTTCTGAAAACTTTAATATAACACCTGATGGAAAGCATGATGTATCTGAAGCGCTTCAGTTTGCTATAAATAAGATTAAAAAGGAAAAGAATTTTGGGATATTATTCATTCCTGAAGGAAAATATCTTATAAGTAAAACCATATATGTTCCAAAAGCAATACGGATTATTGGATATGGAGAAAATCGTCCTGAATTTATACTAGGTAAAAACACAGCAGGTTATCAGGATGAAAACAACTACATGTTCTGGTTCACTGACAATCTAGTTGAAGAAGGCCAGGCGCCAAGAGATGCGGGCGCCGGGACATTTTATAGTGCCATCTCAAATATCAATTTTCGGATTGAAAAAGGGAATCATAAAGCTATTGCGCTTCGCACTCATTTTGCACAGCACAGTTTTGTAAGCCATTGCAACTTTTATACAGGTGACGGATATGCCGGAATTTATGATCTGGGAAATGAAATCGAGAATCTGAAATTCTATGGAGGTAATTACGGGATTTCTACGTCCAGGACATCTCCGGGCTGGCCCATGATGATGATTGATCTATATTTTGAAGGTCAGCGAAAGGCTGCTGTTCTAAGCCGAAATACCGGGATGACAATTGTTTCCATGCATGTAAAGGATGCACCTGCAGCTGTTGAACTTCAACAAGGTATTTCGGACAGATTATTTATGGAAGACTGCCTATTTGAAAATGTAAAGAAAGGTGTAGTAGTCGGGGTTGAAAAGGAAGCTAGCAGCCAGATAAATCTAATGAATATTATGTGTAATAATGTAGATGTTCCTGTGTATTTCTCACCCGGAGGAACAAGCATTGACGGAAAAGGAAATAAATACCGGATCAACAACTTTGTACACGGTTTGGCTATGAAGGATATGTCTGATGATTCCGGTTATAAAACTGTCATCGATATTGAAGTCGTTGAAATTGTGCCACAAGAATTGTATAAGGTCATACCGGATCTGCCTCATATGGACACATGGGTTAATGTCAAAGATTTTGGGGCTTTGGGCGATGGTAAAACAGATGACACGCAGGCCATTAAAGCAGCGATTGCCAAACACAAAAATGTTTATCTTCCAACAGGTTGGTACCGGATCACTGAGACACTTAAATTAAATAAAGGAAATGCAATAATCGGTCTGCACCCTTTTGCCACTCAATTGCTGCTTGATGAAAGTGAAGTTAATTTTAGCGGATTTGGATCACCCGTTCCTTTACTGGAGTCATCAGAAGGAGGGGATGACATAATTAATGGAATTGGTATAAATACAGGAGGTTATAATAACTGTGCAGTTGGACTGAAGTGGATGGCAAATGAGAATTCCATGATCAATGATGTGAAATTTGTCGGAGGACATGGCACCATGGCAAAGCCAGGACAGCCTTCCCTCAACAGAAGAGGAGAACAAAATATCAGCAGTCCTTCAGAGCCGGTTTATGACCGGGGAATGGATCTAGCATGGGATAATCAGTACTGGAGCCTTTGGGTTACTAACAATGGCGGGGGAATACTCAAAGATATTTGGACGGCTAATACCTATGCCGGCGCGGGCTTGTATATCAGCAACACCTCCACCCCGGCAAAAATTTACGCCATGTCATTGGAGCATCATGTGCGTCAGGAAGCTCGCCTTAACAATGTTGCCAACTGGAATTTCTATGCCTTTCAGTTTGAGGAAGAAGGTATGGAAGGTAAAAACGCGCAGACACTTAATATAGCTAATTGCAAAGACTTGATGTTCGCTAATTTCTGGATGTACCGAACGATTCGTGTGAACACGCCTCGAGCGTGGGGTGTGAAAGTTTCCAACAGCCACAGAATTGAATTTCGAAATATGCGCAGCTGGACGCAGGTTTTACATTTACCTGAACGCACCATTTTCGATATGGACAAAAACCTGATTGTATATCCGGGAGATTTTGCCAGAGTGACAATAACCGGAAATGAAAAATCTAACAGCAATGAGAACCCGAATAGTATAGCCGAGAAATTAGGCTTTGGCTATGAGTTTGCTAGCGGGGCAGTTTCTGATAGAAAGGGAAATGTATACTTCTGTGAAAACCGGCTGAAGCGCGTATACCGATGGTCTGCAGAAACCAACACAATTTCTATCTATGCTGATTATCCTTACAAGCCATTTTCGCTGGCCGTTGACACCCAAGATAATTTGATTGTAATATGCCGTTACGATCCACAACAGGGCTTTGAAGATGATGAACAGCCAAAAACAACCGAGACCTTGCCGGACAATAACCCCTATTATAGTGGCTGGGGTAATGGAGGCTGGGCAATTATGGCCTATGCCATAAATCCTGATCATGTGGATGACATGCAGACACTAAAGCTTGTGAAAACGAATGAGATCAACAATATAGAACGTGTAATCCACCCTACTCACCGGTGGAGAGAAAATTTTAAGGATGTAACAACACGAATAGCCGAAACAAGCTTTATCGCGCTTGATGGTGTTACCATCATTCCCAACACTTTTGATCTCGGTCGCTCGGTTCAGCTTATGGGAGTTTCGCCAAATCAAAGCGAACCTGTTTATGTGACCCATGAAGACCCCAAAATCACTTACCGTTTTCATGTAGATGAAAAGGGTATGCTTTCAAATATGATTGAATTTGTAAAACGAGGTGAGTACAGTAATGTGTCTGACAGTCAAGGTAATTTGTATTTAGCAGAAGGGGAAATACTTATTTTAGATAAGGACGGAAATGAAATTAAACGAATCAAGCTCGATGAACGCGTACATTCAATGACTTGGGGTGGTAAGAATAAAAATGAACTATTCGTAACCACAAGCACCGCATTTTATAGGGTCAAATTGTAGTAAGTAAAATATATAATTCCATTGCTGCCGCCGGCCATTAGATGGCACATTGGCAAATGGTTTGAAAAGACGGTACAAGAAAAAATCGTCATTGAGTGTTCAGTGACGGCTGTGCAATATCTTTGGATATCACAGATAAATTGAGCTAATCACGATATAATCTGACACTTCTGTAAAAAAAACTCGACTAATGCGATTAAAAGCTGTTTTCGAGGGCTTTTGTTTTTAAGGGGGCCTGTGTATACAGTCTATTTGGCCTATTTCAGATTTAAAATAAAACTTAGTCCGAAGAAGAATTTGCCGTACGATTAAGTCAAAAAACCCCGGAGAAAAAAAATCCCGGGGTTTTTCTTTTTAAAAGTTTCCGGATGGTTAAAAGACTCTTAAGTCGTGCGATCAATTATCCAGGTGAAGATTTTGGATCAGCTTTCCTCGGGTAGGTTCTTTCTTCCTGAAATTTCCCGTCTCTTTTGTGTATAATCAATGAAACGCCGCTGCCGAGAAGATTTAATTCTTCGGCACATTTTT
>JAHJRK010000358.1 GCA_018830925.1 Pseudomonadota bacterium | reverse complement strand
TTAACTTGTTCATTTACTTTTTTAGCAAACTTTGTTACTTTTTTCATGGCGTCCTCCTTTTATGTGTACGGTTCTTGTTTGGTAACTTAACCATATCACATCTCGGAGGACGCTTTAATTGTTTCCTAAGATAAAGGTCTCTGATGCAGGGTCGCTTAGCGAAGCTCTTTTTGCAGTCGAGACTCAAACGCCCTTTCTCGTCGTAAAAGAGATTGACACACGGGTAAGAAATTACCGGGAACCGAAGGATCTTCTTGTAAAATTAAAAATATCGGCCCTCACGGCTGCAAGGTGAAAGATTAAATGCCTTATTTCAGGTATCTTCTTAAAAACATTCATATTTTAAACATTGCACTGGCAATCGCCATTTTTTTTCTGGCTCAATATTCCTTTTATCCCGGTTTAAACAAGAGCCGCAAAGTGACTTCGTCACCGGATAATAAGATCCTGCTCGAAGAAGAGGGAAAACCGGAGGAGTATCATAGTCCGTCCGTTTCCGAATTCACCATGATAGCGGAGCAGAATCTTTTCCATCCGGAGCGGAAAATTCCCGCTGAAAAGATTTCCGCCCCACCGGTTCCGCCTCCCGAGATTATTCTTTACGGGACACTTATAATGGATAGCGAAAGCATTGCTTACGTGGAGGACAAAAAATTGCCTTACACAACGGCCGGAAGTGGAAAACGGCAGTTGGCTCTTAGAATTGGAAACACTATTGGCGGCTATACACTGAAAAATATTGAAGCTGAAAAGATTGAGTTGATGAAGGGTGAAGAAAAGATGATTGTATATCTTATGGATTCCGGGAAGCCTAAAACAAGAGAGGCGCAGGCGCCGCCGGTACAAGCTCCTGCATCGTCGGTCTCTACGGAACGCGGATCGAAGCAGGGTCCGCCGGCAAACGCCCCTCAGTCGGCAGGAGCAACGGCGATGAAGCCTGATTCTTCATCATTGATTTCTAATGAGCGCGAATTAAAGCGGAGTCCGGCAACAAATGCCCCCCAGCCGGCAGGAGCAACGGCGATGAAACCGCCATCCTGGAGAAGATGATTTTCTTTTGAATCTGCTGCTGCAAGCATGGTATGTTAACGAAATAATTAACGTTTCCAAGTCCAGATATAAGGAGATTAGGAAATGAATACCCTGAAACAGGAAGCATTGACTACAATCTCCTTTCCGCAATCCCGCTCTTTAAACCAGGCAGTGAGAGTATTCACGGCATCGTCACTGAGATACACAACCCTCCCCAGGCGGTTCTTTTCTCCTTCATAAACCTCAATTCTGCGCGCTCCTAAATTGACATCTGTGACCTTCGTATTGATCAACTCTCCGATTCTCATCCCTGTCCGCAGCAACACCAAAATTATAGCCCGGTTCGGATATTGCCGATCACAGAAAGCAATTGACGAACATCCCCAGGATCCATGGCACGAGGTAACAACTTTGGTAACTGCAACCGGGCCCTCCTGCCAAAAACATCCGTAGAAACAAAGCCCTCATCGATTCCATACCGCAAAAAAGTATGGACATACATCAGCCTTGTCCTGACGGAGGTGATCTTCAAGCCCCGATCCTGCTCATGCGCAAGAAAAGACTCCACGTCTCCTTTCGCTATATCTTCAAGGCAAGTCTTACCGGTATCCCTACCGCGACGAACACGTCCTCCTCTCCTTAAAAAAACCTTGCCCGGTGCCGAACCTCGTAAAAAAAATACCCCTAAAGATTTTCCTGGAAATGCCGATAACATAAATGTAACCAAAGGAAACTGGCGGGTAATGAGACCTTTGAAGAACGTCCAATTTTGCTTAAGTTCAAGGAAGGCGAGAATATAGCGCTTATGCTTCACTTCGTGCAACCACAGGAATACATTGAGTATTTCGAGGATAGCGCGAAAGCTTCACTTCGTGCCGAAATTTGAGCCTGACGCTGTAATCGGGCAAAAGGGGGCGTTATGCAAAGGTCTCGTAATGTTTTGCTAATAGCATATTATCTATCCGTATTAATTATGTTATTGTTTTTATCCCGCTCCTTTATTTTCAGGCCCGGATTTTTCCGGCTCTAAGCAGTTTTTTAAGGAGCCTTTGATGTATGTTCCGTTCATCTTTGCGTAGCATTATAGGGTTAATGAGTATCAGCCTCGTTTTTTTTCTGGCCGGCTGTGTCACCATGGCCACAGATCGCAGGAAAGAAGGTTTCGACACTTTGCAGAAGGCATTTGCCTCTGTGCAGGAAACACCAGACCTTCACGAGGTAATTATCCTAAAAGAAGTAAAGGTCCATATTGTGGGATCTCGGAAACATTTCAATTGGGATGTGGCGGCAGCTTATGGCTCGCCCGTCGCCGGCTATGCAAACACCAACAATGAGATATGGATTATGGGCAAAGTGATCAAAGGGAAGGTTGTAGTCAATCAGGCAATTCTCGGGCATGAATTAGAGCATCTCCTGAATTTCAATAATGGCAGAATCGCCAACCCGGATGAGTTGGATGCATTAGGTTTCTGACAACTGCACCCATATTCATGAAAATCCTGTATTTTCATTCTTTCTTGTATCCGTCACAATGTCATTGACTTAAGTGGATATTTCTATTATGTCACCAACTCAATGACATCGGAGATCATTTATGAAAAAAAGACCTTTGGCCATCGTTCTCATCGCTTTGTTTTACGTCCTCGAACCCTTTGGTACTCTGATACATGCCGCCTACATCAATAATATGACCTTATTTGGCGGCGATGGCATCATTTCCCATCTTATCTGGCCAGACTGGGTCATTCTTTGTCTTTTCCCCGTGGTCGGGGCCGGTATCTATATGATGAAAAAGTGGGGTTGGTATCTTTTTCTATCCTTCTCGGTTCTCCTCATTTCCTATAATATTTTTGTTTATAAGTATTTGAATCCCAATTATTCTCTTGAAATTGTCATGTTTTTTATCATTATCACTACTGTCATATCTGCATTCTTCCTTAGGAAGAATGTTTATGCACCCTTTTTCAACCCGAGGCTGCGGTGGTGGGAAATCGCAACCAGATACAGGGCGCCCTTGAATACCGTGCTTGTCACAAAGAATGGCGTTATGACCTGTAAAATTATCGACATCTCTGAAACGGGATGTTTTGTTGATCTTGAAGGAGAGATTTCCATCGGTTCCAGCGTGACGCTTGAGTTCCTCTGTGACGGCGTTCAAATAAGCTGCATAGGCACAGTTGTCAATAAGAGGTCCGGAACAAATGGAAATTATCGAGGCTACGGTATCCAATTCCAGGCAATGTCCCAAGAAATGAAGAAGAAATTCAGACAACTTCTCTGGTATTTTGAGAGAATCGGGCTTGAAGATAGAAAGGATTTTCCTTCGGTAATCGGGACATCTAATGATGCCTCCTGGCAAAAATATACGTTTTTCAACCAAATGGAATTCAAATTGAAGGTTTATTTTAGAAGCATTATTGGCCGGAAATAACGACCGTCAGGCTCACCGCCAATTGAGTTATCCACGTTTATCATCCTTTAATAGCTCTGTTAACTCATATGTTGGAGTGTTATATCCCCCCAGCCGGCAGGAGCAGTGCCGATGAAACCGCCAACCAGGAGATAATGATTCTCTTTTGTACTTGTGGTGCGACTCCATTTTCACATAAAACTCAACACTTCTTCGTCTTTCTTCTTGCCATTTATTCGCATGCGGACTATGAAAATAGCTACCAATAATCAGCAAAAATAATCGACAATTATTATGAATTCTCAAGTGGAGCGGACGATCCGGTCTGTAATCCACCAGGCGGAGCAGTCTGAAACAAGAAAAAAACAGTTTGCTATACTTTATACATCGTGAGAGGTTATAGCTTATGAAAACAATGATGAAAATTCCCTTAGTTCTCGAACCACAAAAGGAAGGTGGCTGGACGATAACCAGTCCTTTGGTTCCTGAATTGGTGACGGAAATCGATGAACTCGACGATCTGAGTGTAT
>JAHJRK010000357.1 GCA_018830925.1 Pseudomonadota bacterium | reverse complement strand
GAGCGCCTTCACGATAGATTCCGGCTTTGGCGGGCAGCCATTGATTGGGATCATCTCCTTGATATCAGGATTCTTCTTGTTGGCCTGGTACATGCATTTTCCAAGAAGAATCGTCTTTTTCTTGCCGGGAGTCGGTTTCATTGTTTTTCCTGTCAGGACCTCAACGCTGTCCCACGGCTCCCCTTTCCACGCATACCTGATGGCAGACAGTATTAACCCGTTTACACCTGAACAATAAGTGCACATGGACAGATCATACTTGCGGTAGGATACTCCCCTGATTCCCATCTTTGCAAGAGGAAGAGGCAAAGCCCCGTCACCGGTTTCACTGTATTGAAAATCATATTCATGCCGGGAGGCAACAGATTCAATTTTCTCTCCAACCACTTCAATGTCTGAAAGATCACAGGGCCTCTTTCTGTTCTTTGCCGCATTCAGAAGATGCGGAACCTCCGAACCGTCGTATCCTAGAATTTTAGCGCCGACAAGATCGGCTGACAGCACATCGGAAGATGCTGCTAAAAGATTGCTTCTGCGGATGCGTCCGTCGAAGCTGGGCCCCCGTTCATTGGTATATATTCCGTCCAGGAGAGTCAACATGGGAGGCATTTTATCGGCAAGTTTCGCTACCATAAAATTCAAGTCTTTTTCAGTGTCGGCGCTGTGACAAAGCTTGCGGGATTTAATGTCGATCATGCCTTTCAGATTCTTGATGCCCAGGCTCACTACCGTTTGATTGTGAGACTTCATGACAGGTATATCAACCACAAAGTCACTGTGTAAAATATCTGTATTAAATGAAAGAGCAATTCCGTCTCCGAGATCGACCTTTTCGAAAGGTCTTTCAAAAACATTAATATATTTGACACCGTATCGTTTATTCAGTTCTTTATAACCAAGACTTTCAAAAGCATGAGCAGGGGTTGCCTTGTCCTTCGGGTCCATGGTAACTGTTCCTTCTCCGATGGTTATATCGTTAATTCCTCTTTCTTTTAAAAGCACAATTATGTCTTCGATGACTCTGGAAGTTGTGATTACGCCCCATTTGGGAAAATTTACAGTACGTGTCCAGAAGACGATGTTTGGTTTTATGAAAACCTTTGCCTTTGAAGGAAGATGATCAAGGCCATGTGAAAGCTCAATGACTTTCCTTACGGATTCATATGGTTTTTCATATTTTACAACAGCCACGACCGATTTTTTCATATACTCATTCTCCTATGATATTAGAGCAACTATTCAAGTCTGATGAACTCGTAAAAAGATATATACGAACGGATTTGAGATTTTTGGGAAATAGATTTTTAAATTACTGAGCGTAAAAAATCATCCGCCTAGGCGGATGATTTAGTGAAGTAATTTTAAAATTCCCAAAAAGCTCATTAAGTGAGCATATTTCGACTTTTTACAAGTCCATTAAATCTCTCTTTTCCCGTATTCTTCAAGAAAAGCGGGAATAAACTTCTTAATATCTTCAACGACACAAACATCCGATTCATTGAAAATTGCCGCGCCGGGATCTTTATTTATTGAAACAATGAATCCGGAACCACGCATTCCGGCCAGATGCTGCGAAGCGCCTGAAATGCCGCAAGCTATGTAGAGCTCCGGCGCCACCTGTGCTCCGGTCAAACCTATCTGCTGCCTGTATTCAAGCCATCCCCTGTCAATCAGTATTCTGGAGCCGCCGACAGCGGAACCCGGAAAAATATCGGCAAGCCTGTATATCAGATCAAGATTCTCCTTTGCCCCTATTCCATTACCCGCCGATACAATCACTTTGGCTTCGGAAATGGAAGAATCCTGGAATTTACAACGCCTGCTCCCTTTTGCCCGGGTAAATTTCGGAGTACATTCAACTCTCCTTGTTTCCACTCTTCCGGGGCTTGCGTTATCCGGTTTATACGGCTCGAACGTGCCCGGTTGAACTGTTATAATCACAGGTTCGGAATCGGCGGTTATATGAGCATTTATTTTCCCATAAAACATCTGCCTCTTGAAGCATATCTTTCCTCCTGCTTCGCTCAGTCCTTCAACACCTGTAATACATGCTGCTTTCATTGCGACCGCAAGGCCGGAAGCAAAATCAAGTCCGCGTGGTGTATGCCCTATTATAATAAAAGAAGGGGATAATTCCGCCGCAAGATTATTTATGACCGTCTTGTATATTTCAGCATTATACAATGCAAGTTCATTTATTTCTATTGCGACGGCATCCAATCCTGTTGCGTGCGTGATTTCAAAAGAAAGTTTTTCCGTTTCACTGCCCAGGATAATAACCTTGATTTCGGCAGGGCAAATCCTTTTAATTTTATAAGCACAGGCAGCAAGTTCAAAAACAACTGATTTTGCCTTGTTTTCATGATGTTCCGCAATAATAAATATTAATTTTTGAACAGCTTTCCGCATTCGCCACCTTCAGGTAATAAAGGCTTTTTGACTCAATATCCGGATAAGCTTTGCCGCTTTTTCCTGCGCAGATCCTGAAAGAACATATCCGTCTCTTCTCTTTTCAGGAATTGTTATCCGTGTATTTGTTTGTTTAGGATCAGGTTTACCAACCAGATCTGCATTTATTGTCCTGATTTCAGCCCTGTTTGCCCTGAGCACATTTGAAAGAGACGGATAACGCGGTTTGTTGATGCCCCCCTGAATTGTAAGAAGAGCTGGAAGAGTCAGTTCAAAAGATTCAATCAGCCCCCCGTCCAATTCTCTTTCAACATAAATGCTTTTTTGATCAGGCGATATCTCTTGTTTAACAACAAATGAAACGCATGGCAGCCCTGTCATTTCCGCAGCAAGAGGGCCGACCTGGCCCTGCATATAATCTTCCGACATGGCGCCT
>JAHJRK010000041.1 GCA_018830925.1 Pseudomonadota bacterium | reverse complement strand
CGAATCCGAACAGACCTGTCCTGTTAGATCAACCTCAAGGGCCGAACTTATTGAAATCAGGTTATCGTTTCTGGCAATAACAGTCGGGTCATTAACAAATTCGGAAGACCGGAAATAGAATGCGGGATTGTTATCGACAAACCGGTATATCTTTTCAGATCCCATGCATAAAGAAGCCACAACTCTTCCTGGAAGAAGAGTCTTTTTTTTGTTTGTAATGACTTTCTTTTCGAACAGAGGCAAAAAACCGTCGGTTATAAGCTGAGTATGTATTCCAAGATCTTTTTTATTATCAAGATATTGTAATACTGCATAAGGAAGATGGCCGAAACCTATCTGAAGCGTCGAACCGTCATCTACAAGCTGGGAAACATAATGCCCGATCCTGCGTGCAATTTCATCATCTTTTGAGCCTGGAAGGGCTTCCACGAGAGGCTCTTCTTTAACAACAAGATAATCTATTTCATCCATATGAACAAAGCTGTCGCCCCATGTCCTGGGCATTTTAGGATTTACCTGCGCAATGACAAGACGGGCGTTTTCCATGCCTGATTTTGTAATATCAACAGAAACACCAAGGCTGCAATATCCGTATTTATCCGGCGGGCTCACCTGAATCAGGGCAACATCAAGGCCGATGCGCTGGCTGGAAAAAAGACGTGGGATCTGTGAAAGATATGTAGGGATATAATCTATCTTTCCTTCAAAGGCCGCCTTCCGCATAGCTTGACTAATAAAAAAGAGTTTGAGAGAAAAACGCCTTGTAAACGACGGATCATCAATATACTGGGCAAGTGTTGACGAGAGCATCTGATATACCATTATATCCTGAAGTCTTATATCCTTGACCATTGCCCTTATCAAATGCTGGGGCTCACCACAGCCGGTTCCTATAAATACACGGCTTCCTCTTTTTATTTTTGAAACGGCTTCCTCGGCGGAAACAAGCTTTCCTGAATAATTTGCTTTAAGATCCAGCATGACGCTCCTCTTGGGAGCCGTTACGAAAGAACTTGTACTTTCTTGTCCCTTTCGCTACGGCTCCTAATGTTCCAGTTATTTTTGAAAGACGGCTTCGTTGGGTTTTGATAAATCCGGCGTATATCTATCTCATATAAAAATTATGTCAAGAAGCCAGTAAAGCCCCATTCCTGTTACCACGGTACCACCCAGTGATTTTGTTTTAATCGCAAACAGCAAGGTCGGTACTGCGACTATCATATCGAGTTTATACGGTATAAACAATCTCGGCATTCCTGTTGTAACAAGTTCCGGCAAAAGGAGCGCGCTGAGCACAGCAGCAGGAATAAGATCAAGCCATTCGATAAACCAACCGGGAAGAGTTCGTCCGGAAAGGAAGTAAACCGGAAGCAAACGCGGAAGGAAAGTAACAACTCCCATCCCGAGAACAATATAACAATAATCTCTTTCAATCATCATCAAATCCTTATCTCGCCTTTTTTTTTATAAAAACTCCTATCCCCGCCGCAAAAATAGAAGCTATTATAATATATGAATTTCCCGGGATGCAAAGAGACAACAGGACGGCCGATATTCCTGCAACCAGAGCAGTAAAAATATATATAGGCCCTTTCAGCTGGAACACGAGAAGGCATATAAACATGGCTATGAGCGCATAATCCATACCAAATGAATGCGGCCGGATAAATTGCCCGCCATATCCACCCGCAACCGTGCTCAGAATCCACATTATATTTGCAGAAAAATTGACAATCAGCGCCCGGTTGATATCCCAGTCTCCGCCTTTAAATTTTGAAAAGTTAACGGCAAAACTTTCATCAGTTATTCCATAGGAAAACACAAAAAGCTTTTTTCTACCGGAACGACCCAGGAAGAGAGAAAGAGAGGAACTCATCAGAAGATGTCTCAGGTTGACAACAAATGTGGTTGCGATTATCGAAGCTGCTCCGGCACCGGCAGAAAACATCGAAACGGCTATGAACTGTGAGCTCCCTGCAAAAACCAGAAGAGACATAAATCCTGTTTCAAGAGGAGTGAAACCGGCCTTCTGAGCAAGAACCCCAAAGGCTATGCCGATCGGAATATATCCGAGGCATACAGGCCACGAAGCCGAAAGGCCCTCTAACAATAAACCGCCAATAAAATTTTTATCTTTCATATAAGTTCCAATCAAACAATTCTCCTCCGAACGTAAAAGCAACCCGGCATATTACGCACAACATCTTGTATTAACAACAATAATAGTTCATAAGATCCATATTTAATTATAGTATTCATACATCAATGTATCATCATATACAATTACATTATTTACTTGACAATTATAACTTTTATTAATAGAAGGGCGGACTTTCTTTAAAGCATAGCTTAAAATCCCCCACCTGGCAGCAGGTTCCCATGTGAGGGATTTTTTTATTTTCATAATTGTAAATAATTATGGTTTCGTAAAAAGAGATTTTTCATGGAGCTTTATAAAATATTGTTTTAAAATGATTAATATTGGAGTATCCTGTGGCAAGGGTTAAGTTAAAAGGATTTTAAAATGAAACACGATATATTCAAAGTCAGGAATATCGGCATAAGCGCCCACATAGATTCGGGTAAAACAACACTGACCGAAAGAATTCTTTTTTATACGAAGCGTATACATGCGATTCATGACGTAAAAGGGAAAGACGGCATCGGCGCCACAATGGATTCCATGGAGCTCGAAAAAGAAAGAGGTATAACTATTGCCTCTGCAGCAACTTTCTGTGAATGGCTCGATCATGAAATAAATATTATCGATACTCCCGGGCATGTAGATTTCACAATTGAAGTCGAAAGATCTTTAAGAGTTTTAGACGGGGCAATTCTTGTTCTTTGTTCGGTTGGCGGAGTTCAATCGCAATCAATTACAGTCGACCAGCAGATGAAAAGATACAAGGTCCCATGCATTGCTTTCATAAATAAGTGCGACCGAAGTGGTGCAAATCCGGACAGAGTAATCAAACAGTTAAGAGAAAAACTTGGGCATAATTCTGTTGCTATTCAAATTCCCATAGGGCTCGAAGCCGATTTCAACGGGGTGGTTGACCTGTTGTCGATGAAAGCCTTTTATTTCGACGGTAAAAACGGAGAGATATTTCGCACAGAAGATATTCCCGCTGAACTTCTGCAGGAAGCCGTTAAAAAAAGAGAAGAACTCATTGAGGCAGCTTCCGTTTTTTCGGATGAACTTACAGATGCAATTCTTGAAGAAAAAGAAATAACCGAATCGATGATCGTTACCGCTCTTCGGAGTGGGACTTTATCCAGAAAGCTCACACCGGTTATACTCGGTTCCGCGTATAAGAATAAAGGCGTTCAGCCTCTTCTTGATGCCGTGACCAAACTGCTTCCGTGCCCGCATGATACCGAAAACGAAGCACTTGATATGGACAATGATGAAGCTCCGGTCATCCTGACCGCCGATCCCAAAAAACCAATGGTAGCACTTGCATTCAAACTGGAAGAAGGCCAATATGGTCAGTTGACATATATCCGGGTATACCAGGGATCACTCGCAAAAGGAGATGCCATAGTCAATGTACGGACAGGCAGAAAGGTGAAAGTCGGTAGATTAGTCCGCATGCATGCCAGCCAGATGGAAGAGATTGAATCGATTCCGGCCGGATACATAGGGGCTCTGTTCGGCATTGACTGCGCATCCGGAGATACTTTCGTATCGCCTGGCCTCA
Organism: Pseudomonadota bacterium; assembly: GCA_018830925.1. Lineage (GTDB taxonomy): Bacteria > Desulfobacterota > Desulfobacteria > Desulfobacterales > RPRI01 > RPRI01. The sequence continues at coordinate 3,403 of JAHJRK010000041.1, read as the reverse complement.
GTTACACTTTGACGTCAATGTACGTCCCGAAACCTGTTATTTCGCTTGCAATCGCGGCAAAAGACAGCAAATCCGAAGTCAATATGTCAAAAGCCCTCAACAGATTCACAAAGGAAGATCCGACTTTTAAAACCTATGTAAGCGATGAAACAGGGGATACGATAATTTCGGGAATGGGGGAGCTTCATCTTGATGTTTACATAGAAAGGATGCGCCGCGAATATAACGCGGAAGTTACATCGGGTGTCCCCAAGGTAGCTTACAGGGAAACGATTACAAGAAAAGCCGAGTTTAACTATACTCATAGAAAGCAGACGGGTGGGTCCGGCCAGTATGGTCGTATTGCAGGTTATATAGAACCGGCCGAAGAAGAATTCATATTTGATAACAAGGTCAAAGGCGGTGCCATCCCGACCCAGTATATTCCAGCCTGCGAAAAGGGTTTTAAAAATTGCCTTGCAAAAGGCCCGAAAATGGAATTCCCTGTTACAGGAATAAAAATAACAATAGATGACGGGGCATCCCATTCTGTCGACTCTTCAGATATGGCTTTTCAGGCCGCGGCCCGCGGAGCTTTTCTTGAAGGATATTCAAAAGCAAAGCCGGTCATTCATGAACCTATCATGAAAGTAGTCGCTGAAACCCCGACTGAGTTTCAGGGAACTGTTATGGGATCTTTGAATCAGCGCCGCGGAATAATCTTCGGCACACAGGATGAGGGAACCATGTGTGTTATTGAGGCGCAGGTTCCTCTTGCTGAAATGTTCGGATACTCTACGATATTAAGATCCTTAACCCAGGGCAAGGCTCAGTTTACGATGGAGTTTGCAACTTATAAACAAGTGCCTCAGTCGGTAGCGGAAGAGTTGATGAAAAAAGCGGCTGAAGATAAAAAGGGTTCACAGAAAAAGTAGCAGTAATAATCAGATTTATTTATTAATATGTCAAAAACGATTGACTCATAAAAAACAAAGTAAACAATATATAATTGAGAGGAGCCTATAAAATGCTCGAAAATGGTTTTATTCTCCGCCATCCATTGGGAAAACTGACAGGGTGCGAATCTGAAGAAATATTGCCGGAAGGCGGTTTTGGCGCTGTAATGGCACGTGCGGGGGTCGGAAAAACGGCTCTTCTTATTCAATTAGCCATACACAGCCTGCTCTGCAATAAGAATGTACTTCATATGAGCTTAAATGATCCTGTAAAAAAAGTCGGTCTATGGTACAAGGAAGTTTACCGCAACATCGCATCACAATACAGCATAGCGGATCAGGAACAAATATTTGAGAATATGCTTCCGCACAGGTTTATAATGACATTCGAAGTTGAGGGATTCAGCGTCCCCAAGCTTGAAGAAAGATTGACCGACCTGATGGAGCAGAATATTTTCCGGCCCCATGTAATTTTTATTGACGGTCTTCCTTTTGATGAATCGCAAATAGAACCTCTATCCGACCTGAAGGCATTTGTAAAAAATCATTCTCTGAAAGCATGGCTTACCGTCCGGATTCACAGGGATGAAAAACCCGATTTAGATTGTATTCAGGCTCAGCTTAATTCTGTTGAAGATCTTTTTGAAACAATCATACTGATTCAGCCTGAAGGAAAAGAAATTTACCTGAAAGCTTTAAAAGGAGGGAAACCTGATTCCGTTGCTACCGGACTCTCTCTTGATCCGACAACAATGTTGATTAAGGAAAGTGACTGGATAAAGCGGACTTAAAGGCTTCCTAAACAGAACAAATCATTTGACAAAGCCTCCCGTTGAAGTAATTCCGGGAGGCTTTTTTCGTCTATACAATTACTCTATTTCCATACGATTATTATTACATTCCTGTAAGTTAAACCTATTACCCCTCCCGCCAGAATGATTTTCGCAATATATAGTGTTTTTATTTGACATACACCGCTATATATTGTATATAATTCCCAGTTTTATAATATAAAGGGAGCCTATATAGGCTTTTTCCCGGAAACCATCCATTAAATATATCCTATGTCATATTTTGAAAAGAATATAAACAGACGGCGCTTTCTGCAGAAAAGCACCGTTATAACAGCAGGATGCCTGCTTGGTTTAAATTCTTTTTCCAAAATTTTTGCCATGGAAGAAAGTAAAGAAAACCAAATCCGTCCCTGCATTGCCCTGATAATCGATGACATAGGATACAGCATATCCCGGGCAAGACATTTTTTAGAACTTGGTGTTCCGATAACCTTTTCAATACTCCCTAAACTTCCCAATTCGATAAACCTGTCCCATGAAATAAAAAGTAGAGGTCATGAAATAATGCTCCATCAGCCTATGGAACCCTGCAACCCCTCACTTGACCCGGGCCCAGGAGCTTTATATGCCGGAGACGGGGAAGAACACATTATGAGGGTAATAGAAGAAAACATCTCTGAGATTCCTTTTGCAGCTGGCATCAACAACCACATGGGATCAAAATTTACGGCATTATCCGATAAGATGTATCATGCATTACGAATTGTAAAAGAGAAAAACATGTTTTTCGTTGACAGCCTTACCTCAAACCATTCAAAAGGTTTCGCAACTGCAAGATCACTTAATATGGCTGCAGCACACAGGAATATATTTTTAGACAATGTCGTGGAAGAATCGGCTATTCTTTATCAGCTTTTAAAACTTGCGGAAATTGCGCTTGAACATGGAAGCGCCGTGGGAATTGGGCATCCTTTTTCTGAAACCGCATCCGCGATAAAAACCTTTTGCAGCAGGTTCTCCGGTTCCCGTGTCTCACTCGTCCATATTTCAGAAGTAATCAAAGCTTGATGGTTTCGTAAAAACTCTTTTTCGCCACGAAGACACAAAGGCACGAAGAATGGCCTGTTGAAAGCATCCAGGTTTTTCTTTGTGTTCTCTGTGATCTTTGTGTGAGAATGGTTTTTACGAGCCGGTCAATCCCGACGGCTTTGTAAAAAAAGCCCTCATGCTACCGTAACTACACCGCGAAGCATTAAAATTCAGCTATACAGTAATTTTCCCGTTGTTAAACTTCGAGGTACCCGCGTATCGAGCCCGATGTTCTTTATTCGATGTCCGATGTTCGGCTTTTTATATTCCAAGCTCCTTCATTTTCTCGGCAGTCGGTCCTCCTGTAGCAATATCCCAGCCTGCAGTTTTGAAAAATTCCATGCGTATGGTTTCCATGTCCACTGTAACACCCTTAAGCGGTCCTCCGGGAAGAGGCACCACACCAATGGCTCTTGCGCTGAGTCTGTAATCTTCAGGCCTTATCCCTTCCCTTACATTAAATACCTTTCTGAGATTTAGTATGCGTTCCCCGGTCTTAAGATATTCATCGGCTGAAAGATTCCATCCCGTCACAGCGTTCAGGTATTCAACCAAAGGAAGAGAACTGGTCATTGCTCCGAACAT
>JAHJRK010000356.1 GCA_018830925.1 Pseudomonadota bacterium | reverse complement strand
TTTTGCATAACTAATTTATAGGCCGGCATGGGCATTCGGCTTTAACTCAGGCACTCGCCCGCAGGACCAGTAAAGACCGGGCCAAAACAGCGAAGAAGGTATTAAAAAGGAAACACCGTTCCAGAACATGCTGAATAAACCGTAAAGCAGGGCATTACCCCGAATCGACTCCGGCGAAGGAAGCAGCGGTCCAACAGCATGTCCGGTTTCGATCTTTACACATCCCGCATACTCAAAAGCCTTACGCAATGCCTGTTCGTTCATGATATCCAGGCGATGGGTTTCCAAATCATGCGGCCTATATTTACGCAGAGCTTTTATTACAACAGGATGAGAAAAATTAGGAACCGTCACGGCGATCAACCCGCCCGGTTTTGCAAACTTTCTGTGTATTCTTATCACCTCTGCGGGATCAGTGAAGTGTTCAATCAGTCCGAATGAAACCACCAAATCACTCAAGTATGGGGGGGCGAATGAAAAAATGTCACCGAGCATCAAATCAGCATCTATTCCGAAAGACGCAAGACTTTTTATTGTTTGTTCAAGACCGTTTTCGGAATAATCAATTCCCCGAAGTTTCGCCTCCGGCACTGCGCGCTGAATCCGGCGCATCATAACACCTGGAGCACAACCCAATTCTATAATCGAAGGCACCGGGTCACAACGATCCGCCCAGCTTCTTATTAACATGGACAAACCATGCAATGCCCTGTCTTTAACCCTCTCTTTAAAGTTTCGGCCCAACTTTCTTGAACCCCAAACCTTACCCCACTCTTCAGATGACATCATGTCCTGCTGCATATACGATCTTCCTCGCCTTTTTTCTTTTGCTGGCGTTTCCGTCTGCCATTTTAATTGTGGCCAAAATAGTCTCTGATCTTTACCCAAAAATCGGCCTATCAGTTCCCGTAACTTTCATATTATTGTCAGCCATTAACCAATTTAAACCTTTATCGATGCGGGAACTCCGATAACCGTTGCGCCTGCTGGTACGGAATCTATTACCAGAGAATTTGACGCAACCGATGCCCCGGCGCCCACAGTGATGCCTCCCAGTACTTTCGATCCGGCACCGAGCATTACACCATCTTCAATGACAGGCCTGTTGGATATATTAAAATGCAAATCAGCATGCCTTGTCCCAATGGTTACTCCCTGGAATATTGTAACATTTTCCCCAATTCTAACTGCACCGATCACAGTGCCTGACGTATGGGGCAGAAACAATCCACCTCCTATCGAACATCGGGGGGTTACTTCAATTCCGAATATGATCAAATTTACCCAAACCAGGATATAGGATAGAGGCCGTAACCAAACACTCTGATAGAAAAAGCGAGAAAGTCGAATGAGTATTACAGGAAAGAATCTGGGATGGATAATTTTCCAATATTGCACTGATGCGGTTTTCTGTTCGTAATCCTCAGAAAGTCGAACCAGATCCTGCCGTAATAAATGGAAAATGTTCATCTTCATACACCATCAATTCTCCATCGGATTAAATAATCTATAAAGGTTCTTAGAACTCTCTTTCCTTAATGTTTTCAATATTATTTAATCCACGCCAATAATCTCGAAAGGTAGTAACTCGGACCTGCTGTTCCGGGGCAAAGAGGAAAGGCTCCACATCCCGGGCAAGGAAATTCAGGTCCAGCTCACCGAGCCTTTCGTCAAAGCGGCGGAGAAATTCCGCCCGATCCATTTCAAGAAGTTTTTCAATATAAGTAAAATCCGGGGCAGCAAAGCCCATCAGGAATGAAACATCGTAAATATCGCGTCCTTTTTCCCGCTTTCGATACAGAATGGTCATCATCTTTTGGGCCAGAAGTATCTCGGCCGGCGCCGCCAGGATCCGCCGGTAAATGGTAAATTTGTTCAAGAAAACTTTCTCCGGCTCGTAGAGCCTTTTCTTCTGCTCGCTGTCGATACGGATCAGGATCTTCCGTCCCGCATCCGGGGTTAGCCCCGATTGATGAAGGATCTCCGGGAACCGGATATAACAATGGTATGCTCCCTTTTCGACAATCCGGTATTCGATCAGGAAACCCTTGTATTCCATATCCCGGCAGGCTGTCCTCAGCAGATCTTCGAACTGCGCGAAAGAGAGTCCGAAGTTGTCGAAATCGAGGTCCTCTGAAAAACGGTGGCTGTTGTAAAGGATTCTGATGGCAGTACCGCCGATGAAACTCAATGCCGCGGCAGCGGAATTCTTGAACAGCGAATCGAGCAATTCATATTGGAGATATTCCACCAGTATTCCACGGGGATTTCTCTGCCGCAACGTCGGCGGGAAATGGCCGGAAAGCTGATCTAAAGTAAGCATCGCCGAGCCCACTTGTCCATTTTCTTCCCGCCAAACGCCTTCAAATATATCATGAATTTATCCTTATTAAGGGTCTTTACCATCTGTTCTTCGTTGAGGCGGATATTCTCGAAATCGTCTTCATTGTTTATTCGGGATAGGTTGAGATAGAAGTAATCAAGCAGGGCCTTTTCCGGCTCAGCCAGGAGGTACGGGCCGTGATCCGTTTTCATCTCAACATAACCCCAGAAGAGCTCGCTTTTAACATGTCGGTAAATGAAGCGGCCGCAAGCGTTCTCGAAAGTACGAGTGATCCTGGCAGTGACACTGGTATATGCGTGCACGATCTCCGGGATGAAGCCGTACCATGCCAGGGCGCTCTCCAGGCTGAGATAACTGGGCTGACAGAGCAGAAAAGCGATGCCCTCACCCCGGAGCTTCTCTTTTTCCCGGCTGAAGGCGTAGATGCCGTTTTTCAAGCGGACTAGATAACCCTTTTTCACCCAGAGGCTGAGTTGATAGTCGAGGACATTATA
>JAHJRK010000355.1 GCA_018830925.1 Pseudomonadota bacterium | reverse complement strand
GCCGATGGAAGAACGATGTGGCAGTTGTAATCAGTGTGTGGAGATATGTCCCGTCAATGCTTTCACGGGGGAAGCTTTTCTCGCATCTGATCCGCGAGAGAAACGATTTAATGCCGGCAAGTGTGACCGCAACTTTGCCGCGATGAAGAAAAAAGACGCTGAGTTGGCAGTATGCGGCTTGTGCTTGCATGTCTGTCCGTATGGACAACCGCAAAAGCCTGAACCCGACCGTAGAATATGAAAGGAGATACAATGCGTGAAGGCTGTCAGAGGCCACATAAACAGGTAAACCCCGTGTCTGATGCGGATCAATCTAAGCATTGTTCTGTATAAAGGATAAAATTATGGACATTAGTAAAATCGAATCGATCATTCGTGAAAACGGATATGAGGATTTCAGGTGGCTTTCCGGTGTAGATGTTGCGGTCTGCCAATGGCCAAGATTTAAATGTATGTTTGGATGTTCAACTTACGGAAAAAAGGGAACGTGCCCCCCATCTGTCCCTTCAATCGAAGAGTGCCGGAAATTTTTTAATGAATATGAACAAATCGCTGTAATTCACATCAGGGGAAAATTAGATAACCCTGAGGATAGAAAAGAATGGAGCAGGAAAACCAACATCAATTTGCTGAAGCTGGAAAAAGCCGCGTTTTTATCAGGACACCCCAAAGCATTTTTATTGTTTATGGATGAATGCCGGATCTGTGATGAGTGCCCGGGTAACAGAATAGAATGTAAGAATTTACATCTCTCCAGACCCTGCCCGGAGGCTCTTGGCGTTGATGTTTTCTCCACTGTCCGTAAACTTGGCTATCCGATAGAGGTTTTAACTGATTATCAGCAGGAAATGAACAGATATTCGTTTCTAATGATAGAATAATAAACGCGTGTACAAAACAACTGCATCTACTTTTTACACTCGTAAACTCGCGTCTGTGATGAAGAGAGCTAAATAATAAGAATTTGTTCCCAGTGCCCAACCTCATCTGTTCCGGGGAGCCAAACCGGACGAAAAAATCTTCTGGAAATACGGATAAAATTTGCAAGGCTTTATTAAATTAAATAATTGTGATATGCGATTTACGTATTTTCACCCCGCAAATATAACAGGTCAGGCGACTAATAATGTCGCATAATTTAATAGCCTTATCTATATGATATTAGTGCTTATTTGATTGTACAGCATAATCATTCTTCTTTTCGTTTATTATATTTGAATTGATACTTTCCTGTAAAATCGAGAAGCATTTTAATATATAATGTTAGGCGAAAAGAGAAAGAAATCTCATCTATGAAAAAAATACTATTTCTTGCCATAGCATTCGCCATAGGTTGGTTCATTTATAATAAATATATTGAGCCAAGAAGTGCCGATATGGTGGCAGAGTCAGAATCCATTAAAACAGAAAGCGGCCAACGCTATTCAAACAATGAGTTGTTTAAATGTGATGGCAGGCAACATTGCAGTCAAATGACGTCTCGTGCTGAGGCTGAGTTCTTTATTCGGAACTGTCCGGATACAAAAATGGATGGGGATAACGATGGTATCCCATGTGAAAATGATTCTCGTTTTTAAAGGCCTGTCATGAGCACTGACAAGTCGGTCAAATTCGTTCCTGGGAGCCAAATGGGATGAACCAATCCGTAGCCAGCAGAGCGGCACAGTGCGGGCGGGTGTTTGTGGAGGAATTGGGGCTTGCCCTTGAAAAGGCGTCCCCATAGAGGCCCAGATCACCTACAGTATGATCAGTAACCAATGTGCATCAGGGGGCGCACCTTGAATTTTATGATGATAAAAAAAACGGCTATAACTATTAATATGGCAGAGGAATAATGATTTCACTAAATCCGGACCATGTACAGACGGTCATCAATGCAATCAATGAGAGCCCATATTTCAAACATTTGTCAATGACTGTTAAAGATATGGGAATTGGATATTCGGTTGTGGAACTTGATATGGGTAATGAACATTTGAATCCGTTTGGCGGGATTCACGGAGGCGCCTATGCTTCTGTAATAGATACTGCGGCTTACTGGGCTACATATTGCGAACTCGACGAGAAGGTCGGACTGATATCGATTGACCTGAAGATTGATTATCTTTCTCCGATTAGGGATGGAGTAATTACGACGAAGGGACGAAGAATTAAAATGGGCAAATCAATGTGTCTGGCAGAAGCAACGGCTATGAACAAAGATAATAAATGGCTTGCTCATGGGACATCAAAGATGATGGTAACAAGAGGGCTTCAGACAATCGATGATGCGCTTAAATTCACAGGGTCCAAGGCGCTTCCTCCAAAATTTATTACTCTCAACAAAGGTTAAAATTAAAACCTCCGGACTCATCTATTCCGGGTAAGACAAACAAATTACAGATAATCCCTTAAGGTGGGGTCAAATCGATAGCTCCTCCATCGGCAGCAGAAAGCTCCGGACACCGGCGTGGATGTTTACTCTATCAGACCGGTAGGTTTTTGGCCTTGCTGGGTTAGGAAGGAATAAACATGGCCACATCAAAACCGTTAAAAAAATTAATTTTTGTCGTTGTCCTCCTTATTCTTCTTTTATTAATCCCATACTGGGTCTTCAATGAAGAATCAAAGACTTTGGACGACAACATACGTCGGGGTCTTCCCGGTCAATTCATCAAGCTCTCCGATGGCTACGTCCATTACGAATTATCGGGCCCTGATGACGGTCCGGTGGTGGTTCTGATACATGGCATTTCAACTCCTTATTTTGTATGGGACGATACCCAGCCAGCCCTTACAAAGGCGGGATTTAAGGTGTTGCGGTATGATCTCTATGGACGTGGGTTTTCGGACAGACCGAATGTGACCTACGGCGAACAGCTATTCGACCGGCAACTGCTTGAGCTTCTTTCCGCTCTGAAGATCAGGAAACCCGTCGATCTGATAGGATCATCCATGGGAGGAGCCATTGCCGTCATCTTTGCCGCGCGGCATCCGGAAAATGTAAGAAAGCTGGTACTGATCTCCCCCGCAGGATTCCCCGTCAATCTTCCCGTTGCAGGACAGATAGGGCGTCTGCCCGTTGTTGGAGATTACCTGATGTATGCCTTCGGCAATCCCATTATGAGCCGGCTCTTCAAGGATAATTTTTCCAAACCGGATAAACTGTCCGCATTTTCAGAGAAGTTTCGTCAGCAAACGCAATATGTCGGCTTCAAAAGGGCCTTGCAGAGTACACTTAGAAATTTCAATTTGGATAATCAGAAAACGGCCTTTGAGACAGTGGGGAAACAGGGCCGTCAGGTCATGCTTATCTGGGGCAGGGAAGACAAAATTGTTCCTTTCAGCAACAATGAAATGGTCCGGGCAGCGATACATGATGTTGACTTTCATGCCCTGGATGCCGCAGGCCATATACCCCATTATGAGGCGCCGGAGAGGGTGAATTCTCTGATGGTTGATTTTATGAATCAATAGCGACAGCACTCAAATAATCTTTCCTGTACAGACGGGAGGACCACAATGTGGAAGGTTTAATCAAACATGCCGCAGATTTACTTGAGCGTTCCAACAAGATCGTTGCTTTTACCGGCGCCGGAGTCAGCACTGAATCGGGAATTCCCGATTTTCGGAGTCCGGGCGGAATCTGGGAAAAATATGAGCCTGTTTACTATCAGGACTTTTTGGACGATGAAGATGCCCGCCGCAGATACTGGTCAAGGAGCAGAGCCACCTATCCGGTTCTCCGGGATGCCCTGCCCAACCCTACCCATAGTGCCCTGTTTGAACTTGAGAGGATGGGAAAACTCGACTGCATAATAACGCAAAATATCGACCGCCTTCACCACAGGGCAGGCAACTTGCCTGAAAAAATCATTGAGATCCACGGTAACAGCGCCTTTGCCGTATGCCTGAATTGCCGGAAGATTTACCCCCGGGAGGAGATTCAGAAACTGCTGGAAGAAAATGATGAGATTAAAGTTCCTCATTGTGCCGAATGTAAAGGATTTTTGAAAGATGCCACCATTTCATTCGGTCAGCCCATGCCGGAAAAGGAGACGTCTGAAGCCAGGCGCAGAGCGGAAGGATGCGATTTGATGTTTACGCTCGGCTCTTCCCTCGTAGTTTACCCGGCCGCATATATGCCCCGGTATGCCCATCAGGCAGGTGCGAGACTGATTATCATCAACAAGACCGCAACACCACTGGATCATCTTGCCAGTGTGGTGATCCATGCAAAAACGGGCGAGGTGCTTCAGCAGATAGTAAAAGAAGTTAAGATGAGACAAATAAGGTGATCAAGCTCTTACTACCTTTTGTCCAAACTCCATCCTTTGCCGTTTTTAGCTGTTTTTCCTTCCCGGCGGAATAACTCCGTTCTTTCTTATTCCCTGGGGCATAGTTTCTCTCGGGACTGCTGTCCTATTGCTTGGTGGTGTTGCTTTTTTCATTTGAAGGCACCTGGACGTCGCGGCCAAAGATCGCAAACCCCAGAGTTCCTATGACGCCGAAGACGAATGCCGTGATAAGGTTCGTTTCCGGGCTGATCAGCCAGAGAAACGCGCCGCCCAGGGCGGCAATGGAAACAAAAACATCGCGGATCAGGTAGTAGAGACCAAACATTCCGGCCTTGCAGTTGTCCGGGGCAAGGTCCATGATCATCGACTTTCGGGTCGGCTCGCCAAATTCCTTGAACCCTCTTAGAATGAAAGCCAGCACAAGCCATTCGAACGAGCGGCTGTACATGAGCACCAGCGGAAAAAGCGTGAAAAAAATGAAGGTGATTGTGACAAATGGTTTTTTGGCGCTCCGGTCAGCCATATATGCAACCGGGATATAGACCAGCACCGCCGTGACCATCTCGATGCCGGTGAGCAGACCGAACTGAATGGCCGATACAGGTGCGGCAATGGTCTTCATGCACCAGACTACCACAAATGCGTACGGGATCTGTTC
>JAHJRK010000354.1 GCA_018830925.1 Pseudomonadota bacterium | reverse complement strand
TTTTTTCGCGAACGCCGGGAAATATGATCCAAATGAACATTATAAAAATAAAAAGCCTGCTCTGATTCTTTTTCAATCAGGCGCACCCATGTACATGTCCTCGGGAGGATGTTCCCCCACCCCTTTGACCCCCGGATATCGGGTTTGTCTGAAAACCAGAAGGTGCCCTCCTCAGATGGGAAGAACCGCGCCGCATCATAAAAAATGGCATTGAACAACCCTTTGCTGCCACCCGAACTTCCATCGCCAACCTTCTCAAATCCGGGAAGCATGTTGCTGATTTCTGATATTTGAAAAGCCAAAGCCTCCTGCAGACCTAAAACATCCGGGCGATAATAATTCAGCAGTTCGCACACCCGGTTACGACGAAATACCCAGTGATTTTTGCCGTCTCTCGCCGTCCCGCGCCGAATATTAAAACTCATGACATTTAAGTTTAATCCGGATTTTGGAATTCTTTGCAGGGGATTTAAAACCAATGGCCAAACGACTGGCTGACAAGCTGGCTGACATATTTGAACAATTGATTTTTTAGCGAATATGAGTCCTTTCTTTATTTTACTTACCATACCTTATATAACCTGTTTGGAATAAAGTTGAAATGAAACAGCGAGCACATTCTCCGCCGAAGGCCCCGTCAGCGGCACGTCCGCCAATCTTTATGGCGGATATGGCTGACGGACTTGCGACAGGGATAGCAAGCGAATAATAGACGCTATTCCTTACAGTCGAATCCGCCTCAGGCGGACCGCAGCTTGCTGCGAGGAATCTTCAATTCGATATCCATTGGAGAGTAATTTAAGTATGATAAATAAAAAATCAAGTCATCGTCCGACAAATATGGAAATTATTACAGCTGGATCGATGGGTAATCGCATCTTCCGGATCTCCTGTAGCATCTCCGCCCGTCTCATCTGTTACCCCCCCATATGTGACCATATCAAACCGAACGGATCGTGTACTATAAACCCGGACAGTTTACGTGCTTCTGACAGTATCGTTTTTTGTTTTGCTCCCATGGACAGCTTTCATGTATAATGCACGACCAAAAACGAACAGGATTTTATTTAGGCGAATTCGACTCCGATAGCGATATTGTTAAGATATGAGGAAACAACATGGAAGAATCTGACAGCATGAACATACAGGATGTTATATTCCGCCGGATCAGTGTCAGGACCTATCAGCCGGAGCCCGCATCGATCGACGATCTGGAGGCTGTGCGCCGCGCTGGCGAACGGGCGGAGGCGTTGACGGAAGCAGACATGCAATTTCATCTCCGCACGGACAGGCAGATGGGCAGAGAGATCAAGGGGCTCATCGGCGACTACGGTAAAACCATCCATGCCCCTCATTACATCGTTCTTGCCTCCCGCGAACGCGAGGGTTATCTTACCGATGCGGGATTCCGCTTTGAACAGATGGTCCTCGATGCCACAGCGTTGGGCCTTGGTACGTGTTGGGTAGGCCTGATGTTCAAAGAAGCCTCGCTCCGCTCCACGCTCGGGCTCGACGGCTCGTGGCGGATGATCGTGCTTTCCCCGATCGGCCGTCCCCTGGAGAAAAGTCTGACAAACCGCATGCTGCGGACCCTGGCCGGCTCAAAAGGACGTAAACCGATCGATCAGTTGTTTTTCTGGCAGCGACACGGAGAAATACTGCCAGGGAGTGTTACGTCGAACCAGCGCCTCATGCAGGTGCTTGAAGCGACCCGTTGGGCCCCATCCTGGATGAACAGACAACCATGGCGTTTCGTGCTCCTGGACCGGGAAATTCTTGTTTACAAAATGCAGTGCCAGAACCGGGAGGGCAAGGACTACAATCGCCTCGACTGCGGCATAGCCATGTGTCATATGCACCTTACGGCAAGAGCGCTGGGCATCAAGGGCCGCTTTAAACTTGGATCGTTCGAGGTGCCCGGATTATCCGGAGCAGAACCGATCGGCAAATACATTCTGGAGAACAAGCTGCTGTAAGGTCCAAATCTCATTTCATATCATGCAATGTAACCAGTTCGTAATCTGCAGGTCGGACAGAGTATATCGAAATTCGACAGATGATTCTTACAATTCGGTTCGAGCGGTTAAACCGCTTACCCGATCCTTTTTGATCCGAGGGAGAAACATAATGATTAATGTTCTTAAGTCTGTTTTGAAGCACGATGTGTACCCCGCGCTCGGCTGCACCGAACCAATTGCCGTTGCGTATGCCGCCAGTATTGCCGGCAAGCAGCTCAGCGGCGAGATAACGGAAATCCGGATAACTGTCGACTCCGGGGTTTACAAGAACGGATTCGCCGTGACCATCCCGAATACAGGGGGGGAACGGGGCAACCTGATTGCCGGTGTCCTCGGGGCATTGATTCAACAGCCTGAACTTAAGATGGAGTTGCTCAGAAGCGTAACGGAAGAGACTTTGCGTCACGCCAAAGAGCTTATTCGCACACACATGGCTTCTATCAGTTGTGATAAATCGAAGAAGAAGCTTTATATAGACGTTTCCATTCGCGCCGGAAAAGAGACTGCCAGAGCGATAATTGAGAGTTCTCATACCAATCTGGTTAGATTACAACTCAATCATAAGGATCTTCTTCCTGAGACAGAAGCCATGCCTGACCATACCTCGGATGAAGAGTTCAGATCTGTACTGCGAAATTCGACGATATCTGATCTCATCGACATGGCTCAAGACATGGATGATCAGGATTATGACTATATCAAGCGCGGCATCGACATGAATTTGCGCGTCAGTAACGCGGGATTTGCTCTAAAAAAGGTCAGCTACTATGTTTCCGATCTGGTGGCAAAGAAGTATATAGTCAATGATGTGTCTTCCTCCTGTGAAATACTGACCACGTCTGCAACGGACGCCAGAATGGGCGGTTTGAATTTGCCGGTCATGTCCAGCGGCGGGAGCGGAAACCAGGGAATTGTGGCCATTCTGGTTCCTTACTTCATCGGGTCGCATAATGATCTTCCGGAGCAAACCATTGTTCACAGCATTGGCGTTTCCCATCTGGTAAACAGCTACATAAAGTGTTTCACCGGCGGCCTTTCCCCCCTCTGCGGGTGCGCTATTGCCGCCGGGGTCGGCGCCGCTGTAGCCATTGTTTATCAACAGGCCGGGAAAGACATGCGGAAGATCACTTTATCCGTCAATAATCTTGTCAGCGATTTAGGCGGCATGCTCTGTGACGGAGCAAAGGAGGGTTGCTCCTTTAAGGTTGCCAGCTCCACTAATTCCGCCATTCGTTCGGCATATATGGCATTGAATGGCCATGGTATTTCACAGGCGGAAGGGTTTGTCGGCGCTACGGCCGAAGATACTATCCGCAACCTGGGCGCAATCAGCACACTGGGTATGTCCATGGCAGATGATACAATGCTTGAAATAATGATTGACAAGGCATCCCGTCTGACTACCCGCAAGGAGAATCAACAACCGCCTTAAAACAATTGAAGCTACCCGCAGCAAGGCTAAGCTACGGAGTTAGCGCTCGCTGTTTCGATTCGCGCAATCATAACAGAACGGATTCAGGCTACAGCAATAGCCGCGCCTGGTTTGTGATATTGCAAGCAGAAGGGAATTAAATCATGTCAGGAAAAACCTTGACATTTTACCAGCTTCCTTCCTATATCGCCGTATGCTGACCGAACTCGAAAAAAAGATTGTCGCTTCAATACAGGGAGACATGCCCGTTGTGAAGCGGCCTTACGCTAAAATAGCAAAACAGCTCAATATAACTGAAGAGATCCTCCTTGAGACCCTTAAAAAACTCTGTGGAAAAGGCGTTATAAGGCGGTTCGGCGCAACTCTGCGACACCAGAACTCGGGATTCGAATCGAATGCCATGGCGGCGTGGAAAGTCGAAGAGGAGCGTGTCGAGGAGGTCGGCAAAAAGCTCGCATCCTTCAGGCAGGTTTCACACTGTTACAGGCGCAATCCTACAAAAAAATGGCCGTATAATCTCTATACGATGGTGCATGCCAGAGACGAAGAATCATGCAGGGAAATAGTCCGCAAAATGTCCGAAGCAACTTCCGTTGAAACTTATGCCATTTTATTCAGCCGCAGAGAACTTAAAAAAACATCCATGAAATATTTCTCAACATCATAAATTCTACCCTTTTTAACGTGATTTCAGACACCCCGAATATCCTGCTCGTCAATCCGTGGATACACGATTTTGCAGCCTATGATTACTGGGCAAAACCGATAGGCCTGCTCTATCTCGCATCTATCTTAAGAGTGCACGGATGCAAAGTAACATATATCGACTGCCTGAACAGGTTTCATCCGGATATTAAAAAGCATACCCCATCCAAAACAGATGGAAGAGGCTCGTATTCAAAGACTCTGCTTCCGAAACCCGAAGGGCTTGAAGATATTCCAAGAAATTATTCAAGATATGGAATATCTGAGGAATGGCTCAGACATGACCTTTTGAATGTTCCAAAACCCGATGCAATTCTGATTACCTCCCACATGACATACTGGTACCCCGGTCTATTTGAGACAATAGGCGTTATCAGGGATATCTTTCCCGCGGCTCCGGTCCTTCTCGGAGGCATATACGCGACTCTTTGTTATGACCATGCGATTAAACATTCGGGCGCGGACAGGGTTTTTGCCGGAGCAGGAGAAAAATTCGTTCTTGAGCTCATAAAAGAATTTACCGGATATTCCGCTGACATGAAATTTAACCCTGAAGAGCTTGATTCTTACCCTTATCCTGCATTCGATCTGGAAAATAAAATCGCTTTCATTCCGATACTCACCTCAAGAGGCTGCCCTTTTTCATGTTCATACTGCGCATCCCGTTTTCTTGTTCCCAAACGAATGTTCAGAACTCCGGAATCAGTCATAAATGAAATAAGGCACTGGCATGAAAAATACAAAGTTGAAGATTTTGCCCTGTATGACGACGCATTTCTGACAGATGCCGGAAATCACGCGATTCCAATAATGGAAGGTATAATAGATGCCGGAATCCATGTCCGGTTTCACACTCCGAATGCAATTCACATAAGAGAAATATCAGGTCAGACAGCTGATCTTATGTTTAAGGCAGGCTTTCAAACAATAAGGCTTGGACTGGAAACAACACTTTTTGATAGAAGAAGCGTTCTTGACCATAAGGTTTCTGAAGCTGAATTCAAACAGGCGGTTTTGTTCTTAAAAGAAGCGGGATTTTCAAAAAATCAGGTCGGAGCATACCTGCTCGC
>JAHJRK010000040.1 GCA_018830925.1 Pseudomonadota bacterium | reverse complement strand
GCTGAATTCCTTTATTTCACCAAGCCCCTTAAAGGCCTTTATTGTCTGATAGCATAATCCATGACCGGCATTAACGCCCATTTTCAGCTTATGCGCGAGCTTTGCTGCATCTTCAATTCTGGAAAATTCCCTGTCTTTTTTCCGCTGGGTTTTTGCCTCACAAAAAGCGCCTGTATGGATTTCTACCATCGTCGCATTCATCTTATGCGCGCGTTTCACCTGCTCTGGCTCGGGGTCAATAAAAATACTGACCGGAATATCAGCATCCTGCAGGGTTGCCACGCTCTCTGCAATGGCATTTCCGTGAACTATCAGATTCAGCCCTCCTTCGGTTGTCAGCTCACTCCGCTTTTCAGGAACGAGCGTCACAAGATCCGGTTTTATGCTTAAGGCTGTTTCAATCATTTCAGAAGTTGAAGCCATTTCCAGTATCAGTTTCGTCTGAACGATGCTTCTTAGTGTCTTTACATCATAATCCTGTATGTGCCGTCTGTCTTCCCTCAGATGAACCACAATTCCATCCGCCCCTGCAAGCTCAGCCAGAACCACGGCAGAAACCGGGTCCGGGTAATTGACACATTCTCTTGCTTCCCTCAGCGTGGCAACATGATCAATATTTACAGCAAGTCCTGCCATCTCGAAAACCTCCTGTTTCGCACTTCGAAAATCGAATATCGTACATCGTCTCTGGTTTATTGTTCGAAAACCGCACATCGAACTTTGCACATCGCACATCGGAGTCGGATATTTGTTTTTCTGAATTCGATGTCCGATATTCGATGTTCTATATTCGGCCCCATGAATCCTTGAACCGTCTTATAATGCGATCCCTTCCACAATCTTCAAAAGCTCGCGGGCCTTCCTGTCCATTCTCCTCGCTTCATGCTCATTATTTTCATGGTCATAGCCGAAAAGATGAAGGATGCCATGTATAAGAAGTTCGGCAAACCGTCTCTTCATTCCGGTTCCTGCATCATCCCCTTCTCTTGCAGCCGTTTCAATCGATATAACGACATCACCAAGAATATCAGGATTCATTACAGGAGAATTTCCATCGCGCATCGGAAAAGCAATTACGTTTGTAGGACCTTTCCTTTGAAGATACTCCCGGTTTAATCCTGCAATCCCTTTATCATCTTCAATCAGAATCGATAATTCGCTGTCAGGACAATCCAAGGCGTTTAAGATGGCCCGAGCCATTTGCCGTATGCCTGCCTGCCTGATCCTGCGCCTGTTTTGACAGTTGTTTATCAGGACTCCCATCTTTTCCTTTTCCATTGCCTGCAGCCGGAGCATCAGAATAATCAATCCGGTGGTGATATATGCCGTTTAAAATCGTATTGAAGCTTTTTGCAATATTATGCAGGTCTTTTAATGTCAGTTCACAACTGTTTAGCTGACCGTCCGAAAAGATATTATTCATCAGATTCTGAACAAGCCCCTGGATTCTTGCAGGAGTCGGCATTTCAAGGGTCCTTGAAGCCGATTCGACAACGTCGGCAAGCATCACAAGACCTGCTTCCCTTGTCTGTGGTTTCGGGCCCGGGTATCTGAAATCGTCAACATTGACCGACTCTTCGCCTTTCATCTGTTTTGCCCTGTCATAAAAGTAGCGAATAAGGCTCGTTCCATGATGCTGGCGGATGGTGTCCGTTATCTCCTGCCCAAGATCATTTTGTTTTGCCAGTTCCACGCCGTCCTTGACATGCGCAACAAGAATAAGGCTCGACATGGAGGGCGCAAGCTTGTCGTGCTTGTTGATACCGTCTGACTGGTTTTCAATAAAATACTGCGGCTTGTTTATCTTTCCGATATCGTGATAATAGCCGCAAACCTTGGCAAGAAGAGGATTTGCACCGATTTCAGACGCAGCAGCCTCCACCATTGAACCGACAATAACCGAATGATGGTATGTCCCGGGAGCTTCTATCATAAGTCTGCGAAGAACCGGCTGATCAAGACTCGCAAGCTCCAGAAGCTTTATGTCGGTCGAAAAGTTGAAGGTCACCTCAACAAGAGGGGTAAGCCCTGCCGTCACAATACCGGCTCCCACACCGCCTAAAAAAGCAAAAACCCAGCCCCAGAGCAATTTCGTCCAGGAGAGGTCTCCGAAATAAATATTCATTGCGGTAGCAACAACTATATTAAAAACCCCGAGTTTTACACCGGCCTTTATGAACACCTTGCGTTCTCTGCAGTTCTGCATCCAGTAAGCGGCCATCATTCCGCTTAAAAGGAAATAAATAAATATTTCAAACCGGTTTTGAAACACTATGGTAGCGCAGACAGCAATAACTACAGTAAAAGATATTGCCATGTTCAAGCCCATAAAAAGGCATATTAGCATGGCTCCCGAAGCCATAGGAATACCAAGCTGAATCG
>JAHJRK010000353.1 GCA_018830925.1 Pseudomonadota bacterium | reverse complement strand
CCGCTTCTGGAAAAGGCTGTGCGAAATCATGGGGGTACCCGGCTATACCCCGCTTCAATACGATGAAACCCGAAGGGCTGAGATAACAGAATTCATGAGGACAGCCTTCAGGAAAAAGACTCTGGCCGAGTGGGAGATTATACTTTCATCTGAGGATGTCTGCTGGGGACGGGTTCAGAATTTGTCCGAAGTTCTGGAAGATCCTCTTTTTGCAGAAAGGGAAATGGTCATAGAGTTTACCTCAAAAGACGGGAAAAAAAGAAAGGCACTCGGAATTCCTGTAAAGCTGAGCGAAACTCCCGGTACGGTGCGGACTCCGCCGCCCCGTTTCGGAGAAAACACTGAGGAGATACTCAGTGAACTTGGTTATGAAAATGACATGATAAAGGAGTTCGGGAAAAAAGGGATAATATAGGTTTATTTTTTGTAAATGCTTTGCGTGTATCTCTGCGCGAGGGGATACCTTCTTCCATAACCGAAAGCCTTTGTTGTGACTTTAAGGCCGGGGGCTGCCTGGTGCCGTTTGTATTCATTCCTGTCGACTCTGGAAATCACGTCTTCCACCAGTTTCGGGTCGAACCCGCTTTTAACCAGTTCCCCTGCTCCTTTAAGATCTTCGATATATCCTTTTAATATGGAATCGAGTATTTCATATGGGGGAAGGTCGTCCTGGTCCGTTTGATCCGGCTTAAGTTCGGCGGACGGCGCTTTTTCGATTATTCTTGCGGGAATGATCTCTTCTTCGCGGTTTATAAAACGCGCAAGGCCGTATACTTCCGTTTTGGGTATATCAGATATGACGGCAAGCCCTCCGTTCATGTCTCCGTAAAGCGTGCAGTAGCCGACCGCAAGTTCAGACTTGTTGCCTGTTGAAAGGAGGAGCCTGCCCTGCCTGTTCGACAAAGCCATAAGAATGGTTCCCCTTATTCTGGCCTGTATGTTCTGTTCCGTTATATCCGGCTCTCCCTCTCTGAAGGAAGGGGAAAGAAGCCTGATAAATTCTTTGAATACCCCGTCAACCGGTATTACTTCAAAACCAATTCCTATATTGCCTGCAAGTTTTTTTGTGTCCTCAAAGTTATCAACAGAAGTATATCCGGAGGGCATGAATACCGACAAAACATTTTCGGATCCCAAAGCCTTTGCGGCGATGAAGGCCGTTAATGCCGAGTCTATGCCACCGCTTAACCCCAGCACGACTTTGGAAAAGCCGCATTTTACAACATAATCGCGGGTTCCCATGATAAGGGCTTTCAGTACGGATTCGACATCCGAACCGGATACCTTATGAATGTTTTCTTCATAAGTCATGCCGGTTTGCTCATCAGAATCATAGAATATGATATCTTCTTCAAAATCGCGTGCGAGAGCTCTAATTTTTCCGTCTTTGTCAAAGGCAGCGCTCATTCCGTCAAAAAGAATGCTGTCGTTTCCGCCAACCTGATTTGCAAAAATCAGGGGGACTTTATATTTGCGGGCGATCGCCCCGAACAAATCCCATCTGAATTCTTTTTTCCCCACATGAAACGGAGATGCCGATATATTAACCAGAAGACTCGCTCCGCCTTTGATCATCAGGTCAACTGGGTTTATATGGTATATCCTTTTTTGAAAGATATCCTTGTCGTTCCACACATCCTCGCATATCGTAATACCGATTTTTTCACCTTTGTATCCGTAAGGCGTGCATTCGGTCCCGGCTTCAAAATACCTGCTTTCGTCAAACACATCATAGGTTGGAAGAAGTCTCTTGTTGACCCTGTGAAGTATTTTTCCGTTTTCAAACAGCACCGCGGAATTATAAAGAGGCTTTCCTTCATCGACAGGATTCCTATCTACGAAGCCGCAGATCACACCTATTCCCCTGATTTCATCAACCAGGCGGGAAAGGCAGGAAAGGTTTGCTTCAATAAAATCTTTCTTTTCAAGCAGGTCGCGGGGAGGATATCCTGAGATGACAAGTTCCGAAAAAACAACCATGTCGCATGAGTGCGCTTTAGCCTTATCGGCATAATGCTTTATCCGGCTGAAATTGTATTCAAAATCGCCGATTACCGGGTTAATTTGTGCTATGGCTGTTTTCATATTAAAAGCTCTTCGTTGTTATAAAAAGCTCGGTTATTGACGGGAGTGTCATATTCAGCTCACTGCTTTCCGCCATGCTCCTTAATGAGCGTTCTGGCGATATCGATGTCATATGCCTTATTCGGATCAAAACTGCCGCCACTGTAGATTCCTGCTGCCTGTTTTATTGCTTCGTACGGAACCCAACCATGTTCTTCCCATAGTTTGGAGTCGCCGGGATTCCACAGCCTGAAGCAGATTTCACTGCCGTTTTTGCGGACATACATCCGGATTTTTCTGTTTTGAGGAAAAGGGTAATAGTAAAATCCCCGTTTGTCTTTCATTTATGGCTTCCCTGATAATAATAAATAAGATGTTAATAAAAAACTGTCCGGCTTTTATAGATTTTTCAGACATCGTCATCCTTCAATACCGGCAAGATTGACCATACTTGTTTGTGTTTCATATCAGAAACGAATATCCGGGGCAAAGAAATTTTATCGCCGTGCGTTTCTATCAATACATGAAAGCTTCGAACAACCCACATTCGGCATGTCGGGGTACGGCTCTTGATCAGATGTTATGCAAAGGTCGCTCCCGGTATTAATTAAAACCATTTCTTGACTTTTAAATATGCAGGGATATAATACAGCAACCACGATCCACTTTTCGTAAAAGCATGACAAATCCTGTTTCCATCAATACATACCGCTTGTATTATTTTCAGATTTGGCATTGAACCGAAACAGCGAGCAATAACCCAGCCGAAGGTTCCGCCAGCGGCACGTCCGCCAATCTTTATGGCGGATATGGCGGGCGGACTTGCGGCGGGGAGCTTCAAACTTGGAGTTTTCGGATTTAATCAATATAATTAGGAGGGTTTGGAATGGATGATTTTATTCATAATCTTAGGACCAACAAGCGTTTTGACAGGAACCGTAAACCTTATGACGGGAAACACCCTGGTTCCGACAAACAGAGGCACAGGGATTCAGCAGAAGCAGGTTATCTGAAGACTATCGCATCAGATCATCTTCCGGCATTCAATAAAATAATGGAGGGTTTCGCAGACAGTCAGAAGCGCCTGGCCGATGCTGTTGAGAGAAGGGCTAAAGCTGAAGAACGAAAAGCGGATGCAATGGAATCGATTGCCGCATATTTTAAGGGTATAGCGGCAGCAGGAAATCGTCAGCATGACGGGGAACGGGCAATTCCCGGATCATCTCCTGAAAAGGAGACGGCACCAAAAAGAAAAACCAGAGCGAAAGCCCAGCCGTTACAGATCGTTTAAGATATCCACATAATACAAAACGAGATTATCTGAAATTTCTGCAAATATGTATCAAGATTTTTTGTGTATAAGCCGTTTAATCAGAATCGACTAATTCCTGTCTGAACTTGAAATCCGGTTTATCCTTTTTGAAACTGACTGAATCAGGTCAATTTAGGATTCTTTAATAATACAGAGTCCGACAGATATTCAAATACTGCGGATCCTTCTTTCGAAGCTTTTTCCCTGCCGGATGCGGTCATGTGGAGAAGTTCGATTTTGTCTTTTTCCTTAATTCCGATTTTATCATCGAATAACATGATTGAATTATGAATTATGCTGTAGATAATAAGAGGG
>JAHJRK010000352.1 GCA_018830925.1 Pseudomonadota bacterium | reverse complement strand
GTCTTTCTATATTTTTATTCCGATTCTTGCGGATATTGCGAGGAGATGGAAAAAGTAACGTTTAAGGATATATCGATAATTGATATTCTCGATAAAAATTTTATTTCCGTAAAAGTGAATGTGGATAAAGAAAGAAAGGCCGCCGCCGACTATCATGTAAGAGGGGTGCCAAGCAACTGGTTCATAAAGGAAAACGGAGAAACCATAAGTAATCTTCCGCGCTATGTTCCGCCGGAAATATTTTCCGTTGTTCTGAACTATATTTATACCGACAGCTATAAAAGCATGTCGTTTAAAACTTATGTAAATAACTACATCTCTTCAGGGAAAAAATTTTTAAAATAAAGATTACCTCAAAAAGAGTTGGTGATCCAGGATTCTCAGCCTGAGGCGGAAAGGATTCAAGGATTCGAGTGAAAAATCCGCCGTTCTCTATGCGGCCTTCGTGGTTAAAATCAGATTTTTACGGAAATATCGGATATGGAAACAGATTTTTCAGTTATTAAAAATATTATCATGAATGCCGACCGTCCCGGTGTTCCGCCCGGGTTTTCTTACGATCAGACATGCGTATTCATGCTTCTGTTTGACAAAGACGGAGAGCTTAATGTTCTTGCTGTTCAGAAAACGGACAATGAAGGATATCCATGGCGCAACCAGGTGGCTTTTCCGGGAGGGCATGTCGACAATGAAGACGTAAGCCCAGTGGAAGCCGCGTACAGAGAGCTCGAAGAAGAAGTCAATATTAAGAAAGAGCATGTCGAACTTATAGGTTCCCTCGGACATTTTCAGACCATAAACAGTAAGGATATAAAAGTTTTTACCGGCATATGGCAAACAAGAGGTCCCGTCAGATTTGAGCCGGCTGAAATATCAAGGGTGCTTGAGATACCGTTGAAAAATCTTGTAAAGATCCATGTTGAATCAGAATTCCACGGGCTCATTCCGGATGTGATGGAACTTTTATACCCGCTTGATGATGTGATTATCTGGGGTGTAACTGCAAGGATACTGCATCATTTTATAGAGCTTATCCTGCCGTTTTATGAACCGGAGGCCATGCAATGATTTATAACCACGCCGGAAAACAGAGATCCGGGTGCGACAGGGCTTGTCGGCAGGCTATTTAGAAATACGGTTACGGTAATGCCTGATGAGCCGGACTGATGTTGAAATTAAGACTGCAAGGCTAAGTATTGAAAGAAGGGCAGGTACCCAGATGTAACCGGCGTATTGAACATCTTCACTTGCTGCAGACATGCCTGCAATTCCGAACAGAAGCATAAGCAGCATTATAATAAAGATAATGATGCAGGCTTTCTCGGAATCATAGAAAGGATAAATAGCCTTTCTGAACATCGGTTTTGGCTCAAGCGTCATAACAATAATCTTATAGTTTTAATTAATAATAAAATTGATGGTTTCATAAAAAATCCAAATTGATGATTTACGGCTTTTCATTTATGACTTATGACGAAGTTGCTCATGATTATTTATTTTAAATGATAAATCAAGATGAAATAAACAGTGGCGGTTCTGTGAGAAATCTTTGCCGGGGCGGATTGCTCTGGGTTCTTTTTTTTATTATGTGCGGGTGCGCTTTGCCGTCCAAAAAACTGATGATAAAAGATTTGAATATGCAATTTGCAGAAGGTGATATTGTTTCCGCCAAAACAGGTGGGCCTGTATCTTTTGATGGGCTTATAGCCGATTTGAAAGATTCACGCATGATTTATATCGGAGAGATCCACACGTTAAAATCCCATCATGATATCCAGCTTAAAATAATCAAGGAGCTATACAGGAAAAATCCAAATCTTACCGTAGGGATGGAGATGTTTGACCGGACATACCAGCCTCTCCTTGATAAATGGTCCGAGGGAAGCCTTGACAGAAAAGCATTTATCGGGAAAAGTCACTGGTATGTAAACTGGAAATATGATTTTGAACTTTACAGCGATATTCTTGAATTTATAAAGGAAAACAGGATAAGACTGGTCGGGCTGAATATTTCTTTCCATATTCCGGCAAAGATTGCGAGGGGTGGCAAAGAGAGCCTGTCGGATGATGAAAAAAAACACCTTCCTGAAAATATTGATATTTCAGATACGGCACACAGGGAATATGTTGAAAATATTTTCAGACTGCACAGGATAAAAGGCCTGGACGATTTTGAATATTTTTACATGGCCCAGTGTGTCTGGGATGATATAATGGCCGAGACCGCAAACAACAATCTGAAAGATGGCGTCATGGCGGTTATTGCCGGAAACGGACATGTTCTTAGATACGGTATACCCAAAAGAGCTTTTGCAGTTAAAAGCCTTCCGTACAGGATTATTTTTCTTGCACCTGCAGGAACTGTCGCAGCGATGAATAATGTTGATTATATATGGGTTACGCCTTCAGACAGGAGAGGCCCTGCAAGATAAGCAGAGAGAGATGAACTTATGAAAAAACTTGCCGTAAAATGTCCTTCATGCGGAAAAGAGCTTGCCCTAAGAAGAATATGAACGGGCATAAAATTGCGCTGCATGGCATGCGGCGCCGATTACCGTATCGAAAGTTTCGTTGATTCAATGAGTGACGGATTTGATGACGCGCTTGCCGATATACGCTGTGACAGGTTTTGACGGTTTAGTAAAAAGTCATTCTGTCCACCTCAGGCGGATTACTTTGCCGTCTGAATTTATACTTTTTACGAGTCTATCAGGTTTTGATAAAACCGCAATTGGCTGATATACGATGCTCAAAAATATCAAGCTTACCATAGAATATGACGGCACTGCATATAACGGATGGCAGAGGCAGAAAAACGGCCGGACAATACAGGAAGAGATAGAAAAAGCTCTTCTTGCCATGACCGGGC
>JAHJRK010000039.1 GCA_018830925.1 Pseudomonadota bacterium | reverse complement strand
GGTGATGAACTTGTTCAGCTCCGGCGCCGAGTCTTTGAAAGTTTTGGCGTAGGCGCCCAGACCGAAAATGGAGATATGGCCCACTCCGGCCATGATCCCGCCGAAAGCCCCGACCGTGGAGAAGACCCAGCCCACCCAGACGGCCCAGAAGAAAGCCACAAACAGGTTGATCTGGAGGCCGCCGGGAATTCCGAGATATCCGGGTTTTGCTGTCGGGTCAATCTGGCCTTTCTCAACACCCTGGGGTGCTTTTGCTATGGCATCCTGGAGTTTGCCCGCATGCGCCTCCCCGGCTAAAGCAATCGGCAATACAAAAACCGCTGCAACCAGCAATAGCATTAAAACTGTTTTTAAATTTTTATTCATCTTTATCCCCTTTGATTATTAAATTTTAATTTCTGAAACATTCTTTGCAGCGCTTATAAAATATTTTTCCTTTTCTCACCCCCCCTGCAGATATTTTTACCGGTTTTAACAACATCATTTTCCACTAATTAACAAGCAAGGGGTATGCCATTATGTTTACGTCAAACGATTCATTTGAAGAACGCATATCGAAGCAACATTTACCATCATTAATTTAGCCGGTTATCCCATAACAGCAGCATCAGGAGTTTTTAATTCGCCTTCATCCGGATCTAAAAAACCGGATTATTAATGCAATTAATATCGTGCTTTCATTCAGTAAAAAGCAGATTAATACATAAATACAAATTGTTATTACCATGCAAATATAATGCTGCACCGCAATAAATATATTGCATTATAATTCCTTTTTACATCCCGCATCCTAATTCATGCAGATGCAAAGATCTCGATCCACCAATCTATAGTTTTGTTATCATTAACAATTAAAACGATCTAAACTTTTATTAATAAATTCTACAAATGATTATTCTGGTATAAATATTGCTGTACACTCATAGTTGACGGTTTCGAAAGAAGTCCGAATTTTCCCCTCCCTTCATCCCCTCCTTGGAAGGGAGGGGAAATAATACTTTTTATGAAACTATCATTTTATAACTCAATTATTCGGAGGATTAAGATGGATAAAGAAGTTTACAGTTTATGTTTCATGTGTTCAATAAGATGCCCGATCAAGGTGCTTGTCAGGCATGGTCAGGTAAAATGGATTGAAGGAAATCCGCATGTTCCGGGAATAGAACAAAGCCTTTGTCCCAGAGGCGCTGCCGGAATATCGATGCTCTACGACTCCCAGAGAGTTCAGTATCCCATGATAAGAACGGGAGATCGGGGATCAGGCAACTGGAAAAAGGCATCGTGGGATGAAGCCATTGATTATATTGCCGAAAAACTCAAAAAAATAGTTAAAAAGCACGGGGGGCATAGCGTCGCTTTCGGAGAACGGACTCAGCTTGCCACACATGTTTCAAAAACCTTCATGAAGGCGATCGGGTCTCCCAACCATTTTACACACGATGCTCTTTGCAAGGGATCTGTAAATACCGCATGCCGAAGCCTCTTCGGAATTCCGGACAGTGAAATCGGAATCGACTATAAGAACACGAAACATATAGTTCTGTACGGCCGCAACATATTCGAAGCTGTTTCCGTAAAAGAGGTCAAAAATCTGATGGATGCAATCGATAACGGCGCGAAACTGACATACATTGATCCAAGAGTAACCGTAACAGCAACCAAGGCGGACAGGTACTGGATGATACGTCCCGGGACGGACCTTGCCTTGAATTATGCTCTTATCCATGTAATCCTGAAGGAGAGACTCTTCGACCCGAAATTCGTCGACCGCTGGGTTTTGGGAGTTGAAAAACTTGAAGACTTTGTAAGCCATTACACTCCCGAATGGGCCGAGAATGAGACCGGAATTCCGGCGACGGAAATTATCGCCCTTGCACGGGAAATGAGCAAAGATAAGCCTTCCGTCATTTTCCATTTCGGATACCGCGGAGCAAGCCATACCAATGAAATATACATGCGCCGCTCTATTCTTATTTTAAACACACTCCTGGGAAGCATAGAATCAAAAGGGGGCATATTTTTCAAGAAAGGGCCCGGTGCGGTGGGAGGAAAGCCTGCCAGAAAACTGGTTGAGCAGAAGTTCGGAAAAATTGAGGTACCCCGCTTCGACAAGGTCGGAACACCTGATTTTCCTCTTCCTGATCCCAATCACGGTGTCGCGCAGATGCTTCCTTTTGCGATTCTGAACAAAGACCCGTATCCGATAAAGGCTCTTTTTTCTTTCCGGTTAGATCCCCTAAAATCGATTCCGGATACGAATCTCATGATAAAAGCACTCGACAATCTGGATCTTATCGTAACTATAGACATCAATTACAGTGACATAGCGTGGTATTCGGATGTCATTCTTCCCGAATCCTCGTATCTTGAAAGAACGGACTGTATTCAGCAGGCAAACG
>JAHJRK010000038.1 GCA_018830925.1 Pseudomonadota bacterium | reverse complement strand
CTGACATTTTTAATGACAACATAAACCGTATTGCCGTTCGGAGCTGTAAAAGACTGGTCCGGATAACCGTGCTTATCAATGAGCTTGTTTATGCTGACTCCGATCCATTTGCCCCGCACATCGTCAATTGTTTGTCCGGCAAAAACAGTACCTGTTACTGCAAATAAAAAAAGGATAACCAAAATGACTTTTGAGCATAAAAACAAATTTTCGCTTTTTCCGTATTTCATGACTTCCTCACTTTAAATATTCGATTCCCGGTTATTATAATTGTAATCCTGTCCTCTAATCCATCGCTGAAAAAATAACCGCAGCATTCAAATCCCGTGACCAGCATAAGGAGCCGTAACATCAGTTTTCATAAACTGATACTGGTTTATACTTAAAAGAGCTTTTTATTGCAATATAAAAACTTTTTACGAAACATTCTTTATTATAAAATACTCCATTTCAGCTTAAAGCCTTTTCCTGTAACTATTGATTCCTCCACGACCGGAACATCCCCGCTTTCGGGGAGATGAATCTTCATGGGACAGGAATCAATTATATCTTTCCTGATATCTATTCCGGGCATGACCTCTATAAGCTCCATGCCTCTTTGGGTAAGTTTAAAGACCCCGACATTTGTCACATAAAGGACCGTTTTGTTCTTCTTAAGCGCCTGTTCCCCGCTCATCGTTATTTCACTTACGCTGCTTATGAATTTGTGCTTACCGGGTTTTTCAATTACAAGTTTTCCGTTATTGATCGTCATTTTGGCCCCCGCCATCCAGCTTCCTACGAAAATAATTGTCTCTGCCGCAGCGCAAAAATCCGGGAATCCTCCCGGTCCGACATAATTGATGGCTCCTTTTCCGCGCTTTGACACATTTATATTTCCACAGCTGTCTGCTTCAAGTATTCCAAGGATGGTCGCATCGAGATGCTCGTAGCACAGATGAAAGGTTTGAGCCGAAGAGATTATCTCCTTCGGATTGATTCCTGTTCCGAAGAAAATACCGGGTCCGGGAAGTCCGCCAATAACTCCTGTTTCGGATATAAAGGTTACATCATCAAATAGACCGCCTTCGTAAATAAGGCGTGAGACCTCCTCGGGTAGTCCTACACCCACAACAATATTGGAGCATTTTTTAACATACCTGGTGAATACCGAGCCGCCGAGCCGGGCCAGCGCATTTTCAACCTGGCCGCGCTTTGGCGTGATGCCGAGAACCCGGTTGATGAATTTCAGTTTTTCAATGGCATCTTTTTTATCAACCTTAGCCCCTTCTGTGAACATCTTCCAGTATTTAAGCTGCGGGATGGAGGCTGCCTGTTCATTAAAGGGGTGAACTGCTATGGCATCAACCTTATCGGCGGAAAGGAAAATCTCAGTTTCATTTTTTTCTATTATTTCAGCTACACTTACCAGTACCTTGCCTTTATTTGCTTTAGCCGCAAGCGCGGACTCGTAACTTTCCGTATACATGCAGCAGTTACGGATATAGATATTTCCTTCTATGTCTGCCGCGGGAGCGATGAAGTAGGCAATATCTATTTTGGGAAGCCGGTACCGTAATTTATTGCCCGATACTTCAGTCAGGCTTTTCCCTGTTCCGGGTATTACAAGAGTCCCTTTTCCTGTCCGCGGATCAAGAAAGGTGCCGACACCTGTTTCAGTCTCTATTTCAAATACACCCCGGCTCTGTGCTTCTACAAGAAAGCTTTCTATTCCCTGAGGAAAGGTATGGAGCTCAACCTGGCCCATATCTGCCAGCCTAAGCATAGCTTTTGCCGTTTCAAGATGACCCGCAATATAGCGGGTGACACATCCCTTATGTTTGGCAATCTCTTCGACGGTTCCCGGTACCTTTCCGCGCCCGCCCTGAGCCCCGACACTTATATGAGTGAGGTTCCTTGGATGCCCTGTTTCGCGGAAGGACCTTTCTGTTGCCCAGAACCAGACAGAACAGCGTGTATTTCCGCCAAGTCCCGAAGAGAAAACAGTCGCTCCATCAGGTATAAGTTTTATCGCTTCCATGGCGCTCATGAATTTAGGATTCTTCATACCTTTTATCCTGTAATCAAGATTTTTCCTGTTCCAGGTAAATCGCCATCTTAAAATGTGGGCAAAAATTTTTGCTTTTGTTAAAATATCCACGAATCCTCCTTTTTTTTAAACAGTTCATTACTCGCTGCTGGTTGCCATTTTCATAATTAGCAATATCCATACCATTGAAAGATTACGAGACACCATATCCAACATATTGAAATGTAATTATATATTCTATTTAATAAAATGAATTGTTCTTTTTGATTATCTAAATATGT
>JAHJRK010000351.1 GCA_018830925.1 Pseudomonadota bacterium | reverse complement strand
TTGACCATTATATCGCCTTGCTTTAAATTAAATGGGTCATCTCCAAATTAGTTGGTGATCCTATGAGGATTCGAGGGTTCCCGCCATAGTGATTGGCGGGCCTTCGGCAGGATTAAAGAATAAGGAAATTTACATGAATAGCAATGATGATATATTGATACCGGAGGAATACAGCGGCCGGATTCTGACCGGCAATTATTCCATTGAATTGAAGAAGAGAGTGGAGGATTTGCTTGATATTTATCGCGCATTTGAGAGAACGGGCAATCCGGCCATGCCATATATTTCCGCGTGGCAGGAAGAAGAGATGAAAATCTGGTACGAGTTTGCGAGCGGGCGCTTTGTTGATCTCATGAATTGTAAAATCAGTGAGCTTGCGGAGGTTTTGAGAAAAAGCGTGACTGATCGTATTATTTACAGGCATCCGGATACGGACGCATCGATAGAAAAAAAAGTATTCAGCAGCGGTGAATTGATTGCTGAAAGGGAAAATTTGCGTGAAGAAGGCAGGAAAGAGGGGATCGATGCCGTTTATAAAATAAGCCGCAATAAAACAAAATCGATATGGCTGAAAGATGTTGCAACTGTTGAAACCTATAAACAGGACAGGATATCTCTTTCTCTCGGTTATCTCACGGTTGTTACGAAAGAGATGAAAGCCGAAGAAGAAAGGGTAGAGAGGGAAAAGCTTCAGGTTCTTCTTGAGATGGCCGGCGCCGTTTGTCACGAGCTGAATCAGCCCATGCAGGCTATTTCGGGATATTCCGAAAATCTTGTCCTGAATGTTAAAAAAGATGATCCGCTTTACTCAAAGTTAAACAAGATTATGGAGCTTACCCGGACAATGGGCGATATAACCGGAAAACTCATGAAAATAACAAGGTATGAGACAAAAGATTATGTTCAGGGCATAAAGATAATTGACATTGATAAATCTTCCGGGCGGAATACATAGTTAAATTCAATTGTTCTTGCATCTTTTCCCGGTTCGGAATATCATAACATCACTTTTTACGAAGCCGTCATTTTTGATAATACGATAAAAGGGGAGAGTCATGAAAAAGAACACGCTGTTCAACAACTGGGGCACTTTCAGCAAAGGGACGGACTGGAAAAGCATACAGATCTCCTTTGCCAATCATCTTGAATATTCCCTCTCGAAGGATCAGTATACCGCGACCGACCGCGACCTCTATCTCTCTCTGGCTCTTTCTACCAGGGACCGCCTTATTGAACGCTGGATCAGGACACAGCAGCTCTATTACAACCACGATGTCAAGAGGGTCTATTACCTTTCAGCCGAATATCTCATGGGCAGGCTGCTTGTAAACAACCTGATTAACCTTGGAATTTACAAAGAGACAAAGAGGGCAATGGAGGAGTTGAATATCGACCTTGACGATCTTTGTGAAAATGAGCCTGATATGGGACTAGGAAACGGGGGGCTCGGAAGGCTTGCATCATGCTTTCTCGATTCGATGGCAACTCTTGAAATACCGGCATATGGCTACGGAATAAGGTACGAATTCGGTATTTTCGATCAGGCTATACGGAATCTGGGACAGGTTGAGCTTCCTGAAAACTGGCTCAAGTACACAAATCCCTGGGAGATTGCCCGGCCAGAATACAGCTTTACCGTTCATTTTTACGGGAGGATCAAGCAGATAATCCTTCCCGACGGCAAGCTCAAAACAGAGTGGGCCGATACCAATGATGTAATAGGTATCGCCTATGATATTCCGATTGACGGTTATGACAACAATACCGTCAATACTTTAAGGCTATGGTCCGCAAGGGCCTCAAAGGAATTTGACCTTAAATATTTCCAGCACGGGGATTATCTCAAGGCTGTTGAGGAGAAAAATATCTCCGAGAATATCTCAAAAGTCCTCTACCCGAACGACGAGTTGTTTGAGGGAAGGGAACTGAGGCTCAAGCAGGAGTATTTTTTTGTTTCCTGCTCGATTCAGGATATTGTAAGACGCTATCTTGTAAACCACGATACTTTCGACGAGTTTCCCGACAAGGTTGCGATACAGATGAACGACACTCATCCCGCGCTTGCAATTCCCGAGCTGATGCGCCTGCTGCTTGATGAGCAGAGACTTGATTGGGAAAAAGCGTGGGATATCACATCAAGGACATGCGCATATACAAACCATACCCTTCTTTCGGAAGCCCTCGAAAAATGGTCTGTTCCCATGTTTGAATCTCTTCTTCCGCGCCACCTCCAGATAATATACGAGATAAACCGCAGGTTTTTGCGCGATGTTGCCGTCCGTTTTCTGGGCGACGAAAACAGGATGCGCGGCATGTCGATTATTGAAGAGGACACGGAAAAGAGAATCCGCATGGCGCATCTTGCCATAGTCGGATCACATTCCGTAAACGGGGTGGCACAAATTCACAGCAGGCTGCTTAAAGAAAGAGAACTGAAAGACTTCGATGAGATGTATCCCGGCAAGTTTAACAATAAAACAAATGGAATAACTCC
>JAHJRK010000350.1 GCA_018830925.1 Pseudomonadota bacterium | reverse complement strand
TTTGATAATAGCCGGTCTTACAGGTGGAATTGCCACAGGCAAAAGCACCGTATCCTCTATTTTAAGGGAAGCGGGCGCAATCATAATAGATGCGGACGCCATTGCCCGTGATGCTGTTAAAAAAAACCTTCCGGCATGGCAAGAAATTGTCAGGATATTCGGGAAAGAGGTCCTCCTTCCTGATGGTGAAATCAACAGGACATACCTTGGCGATATCATATTCAGAGATTCCTCAAAAAAAGAGATCCTGAACAAAATAGTACATCCTTATGTAATTCAAAAGGTGGCGGAACTTATTGAAGAGATCGGAAAAGAATCTCCTGACTCAATTGTAATCCTTGATGTGCCGCTTCTTATAGAGGCCAAAATGGACAAAGGTCTGGAAGATTTGATTCTGGTTTATACGCCAGAATGGATACAGATAGAAAGACTGATAGAAAGAGATGGAATTACAGAAGAAGAAGCTCTTTTAAAAGTACGCTCCCAGATGCCGATTGACAAAAAGAAAGAGTTCTCCACAATCATAATCGATAACAGCGGGTCAATCGAGGCTACGAAAAAAAGAGCCCTTGAAGTCTTTGATAGCCTGAAAAAAAAGGGGGTTTAAAAAGCCCATCCTATTCCGACGATAAACTCATCTTTCGAGGCTTCTATAACAAGCCCCGGATCATCAGGCGAATCAATCCCGAGAAATGCGTCATTAATAAATGCGCTGATAAAATGCCCCAGAGAATATCCGACAAGAACATCACTCAGATAGTGCCTTCTTCCTTCCACACGCGCCCAGGCTGCTCCGGCGGCCAGCGTGGTAAAGCCAGCCCTGAAAGCATACCTTGCCGTGTTTGACATTGGAATCGATTCGAGATTTCGCGACGCGAGTGCCGCCTGGGAAGAAGCCTTCGATGTATGCATCGAAGGGAAACAATCGTCCGCCCTTGTCGGGGCCTTCACGTTTCGTCGCTTCTTTCAGAAAGGTCGTAGCGCCCTTGGATACCTGCAGACTTGCTAAACCTACAGCAAATCCCTTTGATTTTGCTTTCGTCCACTCTTTAGCATTATCTCCGCCTGGCGTCGCGAGAGTGGTTGCAAGATAGGCAATGCCGGTCGCATCAACCATCAGATCGCTTGCATCACCTGCACGTTCTTCCGAACCGAAAACAGGCGTATGTCTGACAGCCCATTCCGATATTCTTTCATCCGCATTGTCTATCTGGATAACAGCGGCACATATTGCAGGCGCCCATGTCTCAGGTTTAAGCGCAACATTTACGGCGGATTGTTTTATCCTTTCCCATCCGGGGAACAGGGTTGCGTCCCGCCCCCATCTTCTGCCGTTTGAAAGGTTACCGCAGGAAGCAACAAGGGGCAGGATTAACAGTATCGAGGCCCAAAAGCGCAGCTTCACAAGGCAGGTTAAAAGACGTTTTATTTGTGCATTCTTCATGCATTCCATTTGACCGACTCCTGTTTGTTTACGTTGAAAATATTATAGCATCAACATTATTTAAGCAATCTGCAAACAGAGAATGTGCCCAGATCACTTGAATCCTCGAATCCACATCCCCTTGAACCCTATCCTTTTAATATTCATTGACAAATCAAACACAATGTGGTTCCTTAAGCAAGAAATCCCATGGCATGTTATGCAGATCAATCCAATTAGTTGTTCGGCTTTGACGTGGGAGAAAGTTGACATCTTATGGGGTTATTGTTTGAATGGGATCCGAAAAAAGCACTATTGAACGTTAAGACACATGGTGTCTCCTTTGACGAAGCGAGCACAGCGTTCCGTGACCCGTTGTCGAGAACGATTGGCGATCCGCTCCACTCCGATGATGAAGAACGACTTGTCCTGATTGGGCAATCCATAGATGGACGACCTCTGGTTATCGTCCACACAGAAAGAAGTGATCGAATCCGAATCATCAGCGCCAGGTTGGCGACAAACAAGGAAAGGTTCAGGTATGAATAGAATGAAGAATGATCCGGACATGTTGGAGGAGTATGACTTTTCCGGCGGAATCCGGGGTAAATATGCAAAGCAGTACGCAGAGGGTTCCAACGTAGTAGTCATTGATCCTGATGTGGCTGTGTATTTCCCCGATCACGACTCGGTTAACGAAGCCCTTCGCAGTCTCACTGCAATTATCAAGAGGCAAAAGATGACCGAACAACGGCATGGAGAGAGTTGATAATAGACCGCGCTCCTCACGCCCCTGAAAACTCATATTCCCACTCGCTTTTCCAGCTCACTTGAACCCATGCCCCCCGAAGGTCCGCCGATCTTTGTGGCGGATTTAACCCTATCCCTTTGACTTTTCTAATACTTCATTATTGACGGAAGCGTGAAAATATTATTTTCATGATAAGTATAAATACCGACGGCAAAGTAAAAAGTTCAAGTTCAAGGCGTCGCAAATCTCGTGTGATAAGGCGTACATGAGGGTACGCCGCAATCATAACGGGATGAAGCGCAACGAAGACACGATAGTGACACGAAGTGAAGCGATAGCGCTAACCTCGAGCGCTAATCGGACTTTTAACGCTGCCGTCGATATTCATTGACAAATCAGGTGCTTTATGGTCTTTTAAGTCCGCATTTCAACAATCCCATCAAAATTCTCATGCGTCATGGATGACGCTTAATATAAAAAAGACTATTTCGTTTTACAGTTTTCAGGGGAAAATTGGGTACGTACTGAGCTTTCACCGGAGCATGTGCAAGCCATCCTTCGAGCTATAGCATGACAAACTTGCGTGGATGGTTACAGACAAGAGCTGATTTTTATTCTCGATTTCCATGATAACGGCTAATATTATCGAAACATGGAAAATTCAATCGGGTTTTTTCCATGTTTTATCTATAATAAGTCAATACATGGAAATATTTTCCATTCTATATAGTCAATACATGGAAAATTTTCCACTTATTAACAATGATAAGTGAGACCGTTCGCTAGTGCTCACTTGGCCTTCGGCCATCTCACTTATCGGCGGCTGTTGAGTTACACTCGAACACCCTTGACAGGTTCCGCTCACGCTCCACCTATCAAGGGCGTTCGAGCCGACTGCGCTTCTCGGTCTAAAAAAAAAGAACATTTTTTTAGACCTCTGATGCTCACGGCTCAACAGCCGACGTTGGGCCGTTCAAATATTTAAAAAGGGCCATGGAGATTAAATATGACTGATACCGAACGAAGACGCTTCGAATCCATTGAAAGTCTTAAACGATCCGCTTATGGCAGTTTTAACGATCGACGTAACTATGAATGGAAACTCTCCCTAAGCATTTGGACTGCCTTAGCAATACTATTAGCTGGTCTTGTCCAGCCAGCAAAAATAGAAGAGACATTTCCACTAGGTGCTTCATTCGCCTGGATAGGAGCTGCGATTGTGGGAGCTTTGCTCGTTTTTCTCCATGGCTACTGGAGCAATGGAGTATCAAAGGCAAACTCAATCGATAAATCTATCTATCTTTATTATGATCTGGAAATGCGAAAGATGCTCAACCTGTCATTCTCAGAGAATATCAATATGGAAATTGCTAAAATGTCTAGAACAAAAGGATGGAGGAATTGGTCTCATCTTGCCCAAATATCGATAACAGTGTTGTTGTCTGCGGCAGCTATAGTGATCATTTATGTACGATCGTCATGAACAATTAGGATTTCCCAAGTATAGGCTGTTAAAGCCCAATCGGGTAGCCGGGGGTTTTTCTCCCCCAGCCCCCACACCACGCAGCAAGCGGGTCCGCACTGCGCGGTTCACTTAAATTACCGGACCGTAGTCGGGTAATGAATGTTTACCCACTGTTCTTTGACAGATAGCAGACCTTGATCCTTTAGCCATTGAATTGTCATGCCGGTTTGCGTGGCTAATGTTCTGGCGCATTTCCACGGGCCTTTCCGTGATAAACTCATGGGAATGGCAACGTTCGGATGGGCACCCATTTTAAGAAGGTTGCGAACTCGGGTTCGAACATAGCGCCATTGTTTCCAATAACACATGCGCACCCGTCGCCGGAGCCAGTGATCGATTTCAGGTATCGGACGATAATATTCCGATATTCCGAAATAATTCATCCAACCCCGAAGATACTGCGCAATCTTCTTCATGCGGTATTCCATGGACACGAACCAACTTCTACCGGACAGATATTTGATTCTCCATTTAAATTGCTGGAAAGCCCTGTCTGACCAATGAATTTTGGCACCTTTGAAGGTGAACCCCAAAAAGTCCGTGTTATCCGTTCTTGCCACCCGGCTTTTCTTCTCATTGACCTTGAGTTTGAGCCTACGGTTGAGAAACCGCTCGATACTTTGAGACACTCTCACTCCTGCCAGTTGACTTTTCACTAACACGAGAAAGTCATCGGCATAGCGGACAAATCTGTGTCCCCTCTTCTCAAGCTCTTTATCCAGATCATCCAGAAGTATATTAGCCAAAAGCGGGGATAGCGGGCCGCCTTGGGGAACACCCTTTCGGGTGACCTGTAAGCGTCCGTTAACCACTACACCGGCTCTCAGGTACTTACCGATCAGCTTCAGGACACGTTTGTCTTTGATTATCCGGGCCACCCGGTGCATAAGCACATCATGGTTGACCGTATCGAAAAACTCTGACAAATCCATGTCCACCGCAATCCGGTAGCCCTCTTTGATGTATTCCCGGACTTTGTAGACCGCATCGTGGGC
Source organism: Pseudomonadota bacterium (assembly GCA_018830925.1). Classification (GTDB taxonomy): domain Bacteria; phylum Desulfobacterota; class Desulfobacteria; order Desulfobacterales; family RPRI01; genus RPRI01. Next base: position 8,542 of record JAHJRK010000350.1, on the reverse strand, counting down.
AGACCTACCCGGCCTGAATCCATAACTTGAATCCGAAAATTCCGGGTCAAAGATCGGCATTAAAACCCGAGCTATAGCTTGTTGGATCAACCGGTCTGTGACGGTTGGAATGCCCAATGGACGGGTACCGCCCGATTGCTTGGGAATTTCCACCCGTTTAACCGGCAAGGGTTGATAGCTGCCATCCGACAGCGATTCACGGATAGTTCTCCAGTTCTCATGGGCAAAGTCGGGGAAATCCTCTATCGATATATTATCGACGCCGGGAGCCCCTTTGTTGGCCTTGACTCGTTTCCATGCCTGTTGCATGTTTTCTCTGGATAATATCCGTTCCAGCAGGTAACCATCCGGGTTGGGCGTTTCAATAACGCGCCGCATATTCACTCCTTCGTTCGAGTTCTTTGTGTTATGCGAGCTCATTGAGGCTCCTTCCCTGTTTAAGTGTTCGGCCCTTCACCATGTCCCGGGCATTGCCCCGGGCGTTGGGCTACTATGGCCTTTGCTGACTTCTGCCTGATACCATCGAACGTTGCCGTCCGATGCGTTTTCGTTTCAGCCTTAGAATTCGGTGGCGATTCCATCCTTTTCAGGATGGGCCTCAGTCCGGCTTCCATAGCCTAAACGAACGCTATTTCAGACAGATCTCCCCGGATAAGAACGTGAACTTTTGCTACACAACCGCAACATTTACCCTATCTCCTGAATCCGGGGCTTTGTTATGTTGTGCTAACTCACCCGGAGACTGGGCCTTATATGCTGTTTCTGTTCGTCGGCTCATAGCTTTGCACTCTGGCTTCCTTCAGACAGCTTCTCACGAAGATGCCCTTGCCTTCGGCTAATACTTTTGTTAATGTATTAAACACATTAACAGGATTCACGTATAGGGGTCTTTCACCCCATAAATTCACGCCCGTGCCGGGCGTACACAAACGGATGCACCTGACAAAAAATAGCTACGCCATTTTTTGCAGGTGATCCTAGACGTTGAGCCTGTCGAAAAAGTAAATTTTTCGGTTAAGTTTTTGTCAGAAGGCACACAATGAAACAGAAAAGAAAAATGAGGGTTGATAGTAAAAACCATTTAGATTGTTGTACGTCGTGCCTCTGGTGCGACTATACTTCTGTTTTAAAAACAGACCGAGAAAGAGTGCTTTTTCGGGTGATTTAGAAATATAGTCTAAAATTGACTTTTTCGACAGTTTCGTTAGGCCCAGAGGAAACCATGAGTAATCGCGAAGCAAGTCGAACAGCTCTGGCAACAGCGTACATGCGTGCCGCACATCAAATACTTGATGCGAAACCTCTCGTTCTTGAAGACGCAGTTGCCGTACAACTGCTCGGAAAAGACGCCCCGGAACGGATAAGCGAGGCAGCAGAGCGCTATCAAACACCTGAGGCGCGAGCCTTGCGCTCACATGTTGTTCTTCGGTCTCGATACGCCGAAGACCAGCTTCTGACCGCAGCTCAACGAGGCATTTCTCAATATGTCGTTCTTGGCGCAGGCTTCGACACCTTCGCACTGAGGCAACCCAGATGGGCAAACGATCTGAAGATCGTCGAAGTCGACCATCCAGGAACGCAATCCCTGAAGCACTCGCGGATCGCCGATGCGTCCTTGAGCATTCCGGAAAATGTCACATTCGCGGGTATCGACTTCGAAGGCGAATCATTGGGCGAAGGGTTGCTTAGAAATGGCATCTCAATTGCGGAGCGAACATTCTTCTGCTGGCTCGGTGTCACCATGTATCTCACCGAAATAGCGATAGATGAAACACTTCGGTCTATGGCCAATTTTCCAGCAGGGAGCCAAGTCGTCGTTACGTTTTTGCAGCCTCCCACCCAAAAATCACTGGCATCAAAGGTTGGGGCTGCACGTCTTGCCGAGCGTGTTGAATCTGTAGGCGAGCCGTTCATAAGCCACTTTGAACCCGAGGCGTTTAAATCCAAACTGCTCAGGGCCGGGTTTACGCACGTCGAATTTCTGACCCATGATGAGGCCTATACAAGGTACTTCGTGCATGGTCACCAGGATCTTCCATGTCCAAAGCGAGTCGGCATCGCGTCTGCTATTCGGTGACATCAAGTGCGGCAAGTGCTGCACTTGGGCCTAACATCTATATGGCCTTCGGTTGTCAAGAAAAAACTTCTTCAAATTTTGATTGTAATGCAGACGGAATTGCCGGCATGTGGAATCCTCTATCTTCTTCATAATCTTTATATTGATATGAAGAGTAATGATGATATCTCAGAACCTGCCGCACCTGATCCATAAGTTTTATTTTGGGATCTGGTATAAATTTATTCTTGATTTCCATGGGAACAATCAATATCGTTAAAACATGGCTAATTAAATAGTGTTTTTTCCGTGTTTTATTGATAATACGACAATATATGGGAATATTTTCCAACGTATATAGGCAATATATGGAAAGTTTTCCGCGTATTACCTCTGTTGGGCATCAAGAAAATGAACTTCATTGATCGATTTCGTCAGTATATAGAGTCAATGATACGCACGCTCATTGAAGAGGAGGGCGCGTCGTCAGTATTTGCCAATACAACTGATATTGGCCAGTCTAAAGAGGCAAAGATCCGAGACCTATTGCGGCTTCATATTCCAAAATCGGCAAATGTTGACCTTGGCGGATTTCTGTTTGATCTGGATGGCAATGAGAGCAAGCAGCTTGACTTGCTCATCACAGACTCCTCCTCATTGCGGTATGATTTTCACAACAGGGATGGAGGCGGCAAGGTCTTTGCGTGCGTAGACGGGTGCGTTGGCGTAATATCCAGCAAGACCACATTAAACAAGAATGAGATCTCCGAAGCTCTTGAGAACATTGCATCCATACCATCAAACACCGCGTTAGACGCTCGCAATTCCGATCAGCGGATAGATCTTTCGGCTATGAATGATGGCCCCGTAAAGGCCATCATTTCTCAGTCCGGCATTGACCCGCAATTGCTTATTAAATATGTCGGCGAGTTCTACCAGAAACATCCAGAAATACCCATTTCTCGCCGACCCAATTACATACACGTCCTTGGCCGCTATTGCTGGGTCGGAATTCGCAAGGAACTCAAGAATGATGATGGGACTATGGCGCAACCTGGTCAGTACTGTCTCCGCATGAAAGATCCGGATCTGTATTTCTTCTGTGAATTGTTGTTGTACATCGAGAAGCTAACTCGAATGCACAGGGCTATCTGGTACGACTACACTAAGATATTCAGTCAACTATGAATGCCTGCCCAACATCAAAAATATCCAGCCGACGCTGAAAAACGCGCGGCTGATTTAGGCGATATTGCTATAGGATGATTTATAATGAAAGCATTTTGTATCTCATTAATTTATCTTACTATTTTATGGAGTACGGCTATGGCACAGCAAATTGAACAGCCTCAATTGTCTATAACCGAACAACTGGCGTTTAGTACAGTAAGAATTCATGTCACCACAAAAGAAGGAAGTGGAACGGGTACTGGATTTTTCTTTAATTTTTTGGATGACGGAAAACAACGTATCCCTGCCATAGTCACAAATAAGCATGTAGTAAAGGGAGCACTTCAAGGGACTTTTTTATTAACATCAGCCAATAATGATGGCACGCCAAACTCGAGTTTGCATATTCCTGTAACCTTAGATAATTTTGAGAGCCGATGGATACCTCATCCAGATGGCAATGTTGATTTAACTATAATGCCTATTGTTCCTGTTTTGACTGAAGCATCTCAAAAAGGTTTCAAGCCTTTTTTAATACATATTGATAAAACAATTATCCCTTCCGATAATCAGTTAAAGGAATTGACAGCCGTAGAAGACATTTTAATGGTTGGATACCCAATCGGTATCTGGGATCAAAAAAATAATTATCCAATTTTCAGGAGAGGAATAACAGCAACGCACCCTGCTAACGATTATAATGGCAAGCAAGAATTCATGATTGATGCAGCTTGTTTTCCAGGTTCAAGTGGTTCCCCTGTTTTCCTTTTTAATGTCGGGAATTATGTGAGTAAAAGCGGTGGAACAGTCATTGGATCAAGGTTTTATTTCTTAGGTATATTATATGCTGGACCTCAATATACTAATAAAGGTGAGGTAATAGTTGTTGATATTCCAACAAAAACTGAAACCGTCAGTATATCAAATATTCCGGTCAATTTAGGTTATGTGATTAAATCCCAAAAATTATTTGATTTCGATGAAATATTAAAGAAATTTGTTAAGTGAAGGCAATATATCAATTGCATTAAGTCGGATTGCAATTCCGCTGCGCTCCATCGCAACCGCTTATGCATGCGTTGGGAGGCGGCTGCGCCATCGTCCGCGGAAACGCGCCGACCGATAGAGAGAGGAGGCTTGTGCAAATGACATCGTCTACGAAAGAAACAACGGTTCAGGTTGCCGTAGTGCAAGCGGCAGCGGTGCCGTTCGATACTGAAGCCTGTGTTGACAAGGCAGTTCGCCTGATCGGAGAAGCCGCTGCCACCGGCGCAAAAGTGATCGTCTTCCCTGAGGCGTTCATCGTCGGATATCCGAAGGGGCTCAACTACGGCCTTGTGGTTGGCGCGCGCGATGCGGCCGGGCGTGAAGAGTTTCGGATTTATCTCGACGCGGCAATCGAGGTGCCCGGTCCGCAAACGCAGCGGCTCGGTGAGGCCGCCGCAGCACATGGAAGTTACGTAGTGATGGGTGTGATCGAGCGCGAACTGGGCACCTGTTACTGCACTGTACTTTTCTTCGGTCCGGACGGTCGGCTGCTCGGCAAACACCGCAAGCTCATGCCGACCGCGTTGGAGCGGATGATCTGGGGATTCGGCGATGGTTCGACGTTGACGGCCGTGGACAGCCCCTACGGACGAATCGGCTCGGTGATCTGCTGGGAGAACTACATGCCGATGCTGCGGATGGCAATGTATTCAAAGAACGTCGCGTTATACTGCGCTCCTACCGCTGATGATAGAGACACCTGGTTGTCGTCGATGCAGCACATCGCCATGGAAGGGCGCTGTTTCGTGCTAACGGCATGCCAGTTCATCCGCAAGAAGGATTTCCCGGACACCGTGCGCGTGTCCCTTGGCGATTCGCCGGATTCGGTGTTGATGCGTGGCGGCAGCGCAATCGTCAGCCCTTTGGGCAAAGTGCTCGCAGGACCTCATTTTGAGGGCGAAACTATCCTGACGGCGACGCTTGATCTCGGCGACATCGGCCGTGGGAAGTTCGACTTTGACGTCGTCGGCCATTACAGCCGACCGGACGTGTTTCAGTTGCACGTCAACGAGGCACTTCTGCGTCCTGTTGTCGCGAAGACGGGGGACTAACGTTGCGATGATCACACGATGCCGCCTAACCTATAAGGATTGACAGTATGTTGCCTGCCAGCCGGAAGTCCGCCACGGCGGACAATAAGCCATCGCCTGCGGCGGGGAGGCAATCCGGTGGAGAAAAAAGACTTGCCCCACAAAGTGATCGGTTGCGCTTACCAGGCTCCGCGCAAGCGGATGCGTGTTTCGGGCCGCTCTTCTGGAGCGACCCGACAAATCATCATGTTAATCCTGTAAATCCTGTCAGATAAGTTTTTGTTGTGGCGCCGAGTTTGTCGAATTGCACCCAGGGGTGGGGGTCACCCACACGAAACAGCGAGGAACCAGAATAAAATTTTATAGAACTCAATATAAGTTTGTGTTAGTAAGGTTAGAAATTATTTCCTGCGTTTTTCTACCCCTCAAGGGGGTATTGAAAAGAGCGGCAGGAAATAATTTCGTAAACTTACTTATCCCGTTTATCGGGGATAGGTTGGGGAAAATGAGATTAGGTTTAATATATCACATACTATGGACAATCATAATAATCTGCTGTTCGCCGTTTATTCTGTTTTTAGCCATCCTTGGAAACAACAGGATTAAGGAACGGTTTGCCCTCTCGCTTCCTAAAGATCGTGATAAAAAACAAAGAATATGGATTCATGCCCTTTCTGTGGGTGAAGTCATATCGGCGATCCCCCTTATTGAGGCAATACAACTTAAATACCCCGGCAAAAAGGTGGTTTTTACGGTTACAACGATAAAAGGCCTTGAAATAGCCCACAAGGAAATCGGCGACCGGGTAAAAATAATTCCGATGCCTCTTGATTTCTGGTGGAGCATTCGAAGAATAGTCAGGCATATAAATCCGTTCTTTTTTATACTTGTTGAAACGGACATATGGCCTGCGCTTATAACTTATCTTTCAGATAAAAAGATAAAATGCTTCCTTGTAAACGGGCGGATTTCACCCCGCACCAATAAATCTTATAAAAAGTTTTCGGTTTTCATAAAACCTGTTTTAAACAGGTTCACATTATGCATGATGCAATCCGGACTCGACGCAAAGAGGCTCCTTGAAGCCGGCATTGATCCCGGCAGGATTATGACAACAGGAAACATAAAATTCGACCGTGACTGGCTGCCTATGCAAAAGGAAGAGCGTGATACATGGTTGAATAAACTCTCTCTTGATCCTGATGATGACATCTGGGTTGCCGGAAGCATCCATAGGGATGAGGATCAAATCATCTTGAATGTTTTTTCCAGGCTGGTTCCGGAATTTCCACGGCTGCGACTTATTCTTGCCCCCAGGAATATTGAGGAGTCGGATAAAATATTAAAGACCGCTCGGGAGATGGGGCTTAAGAGTATCCTGAAAACAGACCTTAAGGATAACAAGGTTACCTGTAAAGTTTTGATTCTGAATACGATAGGGGAACTGGGCAGAATCTATGGCATCGGCAAAATCAGTTTTGTCGGGGGAAGCATGGTTCCTTTGGGCGGGCATAATCTTCTTGAACCTGCAAGTTTCGGCTCTCCGGTGCTCTTTGGTCCTCATATGCACAACTTTGTCATGATGTCCGAACTTCTGCCGGCAGAAGGGGGGGGCTTTCAGGTCAGTAATGAAAAAGAACTTTACACATCCGTGAAAAGGCTTCTTGGAGATCCTGAATTATGTGGTATCACCGGAATGTCCGCAAAACAGTTTGCCGATAAACACAGGGGCGCCTTGAAAGAAGTCCTGAAACGCATAGGGGAACATGTCAATCATGCCGCTTGAAAAATCAAACATAAACAACATATTGATTCGAGCCACGAACTGGGTGGGAGATGCGGTAATGACACTTCCGGCGCTTGAAGCGGTCAGAGAGAATTTTCCGTCTGCCTCGATTACCGTTCTTGCGCGGCCATGGGTTGCCCCGGTCTTTGAAAACCATCCCGCGGTGAACGATCTTCTTATCTACCGCAAACATGAGGCATTGATAAAAAATCTCTCTGAAATTCGCCGTCTTATTCACGTGATCCGGGCAAACAGATATGACCTTGCAATTCTTTTTCAGAATGCATTTGAAGCGGCGCTTCTTGCATATCTTGGCGGAGTAAAGTCAAGGATAGGATTTGATTCGGATGGGCGCGGGTTTTTACTGACCCACGGGATAAATAGGACAAAGGAAATATTTGCGGTTCACCAGGTCGAATATTACCTGTCGATTTTAAAGGCCGCCGGTCTGAAAGCAGAAAGCCGGAACCCTGTTCTTCATGTCGCGGAAAGAGACGTGGTTGAGGCAGAAAACCTCCTAAAGTTAAATGGCATAAGCCAAAATGATTTTTTACTTGGACTAAGTCCCGGAGCAATTTTCGGGAATGCAAAGCGGTGGCCGGCTGAGCGCTTTGCAAAAATCGGAGACATGGCGGCCGGAAAGTGGAATGCAAAAGTAATCATAATGGGGAGTAAAAAAGAAAAAGAGATCGGAACGTCAATGACCGGCCTGATGCGTCATAAACCGGTTGATTTCTGCGGCACAACCTCTCTCGGTGAAGCAATGGGGATTATCGGCAGATGCAATATGTTCGTAACAAACGATTCGGGTCTCATGCATATTGCCGCCGCCCTAGGAGTTCCGACGCTTGCTATCTTCGGCTCGACAGATCATGGGCGTATATAGGGGACGTATTAAACAATTAAACTTGAAAAATGTCCGGTAATTTATTATCAGGAATTCATGCCAAGAGACAATGGGAGATAATGGGGACGGCATGAAATTATGCGTTTCTGTTAAATAATCACTATTTTTTATCGATATTCCCCAGAATTTCTTTAACAAGATTCCCGTCGGCCAGTTTCCCGAAATGTTTCATCACGGTTCCCATAGCCTGCATTGAATTTTTGTACTGCGAAAAATCTATGTTCTCCTTTATCCACGCTTCAATCTCTTCCCTGCCAACCATCTGAGGAAGATATGTTGACAGTATTTCAAGATATGCGGAAGTCTCTTTTTTTGTAAGCTCAAGAACGGTTTTTTCCGATTTGACAAGCCCTCTTATAATGCCCAGAATATCATCGTCAGTAATCTCTTCGCCCTTTTTGAGCCTGAACGATTTCTTCCCACTCTCGAGCGTTAGGGGAACCGTTAATTTCGGATATTCTGACATGACCTGCCTGGCCCATATCATTACCAACGCCAAAGAAATCTCGCGGGAACATGCGCTCCTGCCTCAGACTGAGAAAGAC
>JAHJRK010000581.1 GCA_018830925.1 Pseudomonadota bacterium | reverse complement strand
GAGTCCCACGGTGTCGGATGAATAAGCCCATGAATGGCTCCATCCCGATTGGAATAGGCCCATTGCAGTGGGAATTCTTTTTTAAGACGACGCATGAGCAAAATGGCGTCAATGTTAGTCTTCACAGTCAATCCCTTGTTCAGATTTCTCAGAATTCGATCATCAAAGGATTCAAAACCGATGGAAGAGAGCAAAATACGTATCCGCAGCTTTCGTGCCAGGTGCAGGGCTTCTCTGAGATGATTTTCATTACTGAGAAACCAGTCGGCCCTTAAGGTGAGCTTTATCTGAGACAGCGACATTCCCCGCCCGCTACTTTCCTGAATCAGCCGGTGCAGGCCAGGAAGTGCATTTTCATTAATCAGCTCAAAGCTGATCTTTCTTCCTTCTGCATCCTCCGGGAGGCATGCGATCTGGGAAAGAACCGTCTCCAAATCCAGGGCCCCGTGAAAGCCCTTGTCGCTTGATACATCACAGAAACTGCACCCCCTGAGCTTCAGTCTTATTCTCTTTTCTGCTTTTGCATCCAAATGGTAAGGATATTCAACTTCTATCGTTTTTGCGTGGGCCGCATGAGGACATCCGATATGCTGAATCACCTGACCCGAAATTATTGTCAGATTTTCAAGACCTGTCTGTCCAACCCGGTAGAGATTGTTCCACCGAACCCTGCGCAGGAATTTATTCTTCCATGACTGACGGGGAGTTTGAACGATTCGGCCGTCATCGTCTGTATACAGCAGGCCCGGAGCGTTCTTCCATTGCCCGTTACTGATTCCTTCCAATACAGGGAAAACCTGCTCCGCGGGTCCTTGCAGGGCAAAGGAAAAGGCCTCTGAGAATCCGCGAAAGCGATGCGGATAATCTTTCCAGCCTGTTTCTCCCAAAAAATCGACATCTGACTGAGGACCAGCGAGAAAGGTTATTGCTCCCTCTGCCTTAAGCGCTTTGGCAAAAAGGAAAAGGTCTTCCCTGCCATTAAGGCTGGAAAAACCGACAATCGGCATCTCCTTGCCGAAATAGCCGAAAAGAGCTTTTGTTAAAACAGCCTTGTCATCCGAATGGGTTACGGCAATGACAATACATTCAAAGGGGGTGTTCTCCTGAATCACGGTCGCGGCCATTTGAGGTCCAAGCAGCCCGTAGGATTCGCCATCAAAATAGCTGGTTATGATGGCCATTTTTTTCATCATGAGAAACCGGGACTGCCTCCAACACCAGTCCGCACCCGGATGCGCGGGCCCGCCGCGCCTCCGGGCCGCCAGTCCCTTGATTCATGTATTCCGGAGAGCAGATCAAGTTTATTCTGCCTGGACAGCCGCTCAATGATTTGAACCCAGGCGCATGGGATATCCGGGCTCACTTCGCAGTTCCGGCCGTTGGTACCTCCGCACGGTCCGTGCAACAAGCTTTTGGAGCAGCGGGCAATCGGGCATATGCCGCCGGTATAGGTTAACAGGCAGTTGCCGCAGCCCTTGCACATTTCCTGCCAAATTCCAGGTTCAAAGGATGCTCCTAAAAAAGTTGTATTTAATGCCGGAAGGACCGGCAGCGGATCCAAGGCTTCGGCCATGGTTTGTACGCCGGCTCCACAGGCCAGAGAAAGCACGGCATCAGTTCCTGCAGGTATTTCGTGGTAGGCTTTGATAAGATCCAGTTCGCATTGTCTCAGAATATTGTCTACTGCAACGGCAGGCGGAGCATTTTCATAGTGCACCTTGCGTTTCAGTTCCTGTGAAAGCATTTGCGCTTCACGATCTCCACCGGAAAGGCATACGGACACGCAGCTTCCACAACCGACAATCAGAATTTTTTCATATCCGCTAATTGAGGCTACTATTTCTTCTATTGGTTTGATATCACCGACGATCATAACATTACCTCGTTTGGCCTGATTTATAACCGGCAAAATGGGCGTTGAACTTAAGAGTGAGGGCCTCTTTATGCCGGGAACATAATGGTGTTTCCGACGTGCCTGTTTTTCCCGCAAGCGTTTCTCTGAAGGCTGAGGTATAAAGGGGCTCTTCACATACCTGGCAGCGAATAAGATCCAGCTCAACAACTTCATCCCACTGGTTTGTCAGCATGTGCTGAAATTCAATGGCCTGCTCGGGACAAACGCGCCAGCAATTGCCGCAACGTGCGCAGCGTGCCATGTTGTGCAGCAGCTTTCTTTTTGTGCCTGAGTCCTTAACATCAATCGCATTAGCGGGACAATTTTGTAAACAGGCAAGGCACCCGTTGCATTTTTTGTTTACCTGAAAATAGGTCATCTAGTATCTCCTCCTGATGCAGGCAGCCTGGCGAATCCGCGGATAAGGGATCCTGTCGGCATATGCGAACTTCAATGCTCCGGGTTCGCAAAAATTAACGCACTGCGGTTGGCATTTGCACAAATCGCATTTAAAGACGACTTCACGGGCCTTGTCAAATCCGATAGCCCCGAAGGGACAGGCAGCCACGCACATTTGACATGACACACATCGGTCATAATCGATCACAACCCTTCCCCAATCATCCTGCCAGGATATGGCATCCTTTGGACATGCGGCCTTGCAAGGCGCATCTACGCAATGCTGGCATAAAACAGGCAGAAAAATTCCCTCTATATTCCATTCAAGGAGATGGATTCTTGACCGGGCCGGATCTACTTCACCTTCATGAAAAAGAGAACAAGCAATTTCACAGAGTTTGCAGCCGTTGCACTTTTGAGGGT
>JAHJRK010000349.1 GCA_018830925.1 Pseudomonadota bacterium | reverse complement strand
TTTTGAGAGCTTTGAAAAAAGTATAATCGGGCCGGGGATGGCTATAGACAGAAATCCTTTTGCCATTATTGCACTGGGAGGATACGGAAGGGAAGAGATGTGCATCCATTCGGATGTTGATCTCCTTTTTCTTTTCGGGGAAAAAGTTCCTGAAAATGCCGTGCAGCTTATCAAAGAGGTTGTGTACCCCCTGTGGGATATAGGCCTTGATGTCGGCCACGCTACCCGATCCCTGAAAGACTGCATCAGCATTGCCGGAAGCGATTATCAGGTTCTCACATCACTTCTGGATGCGCGTTTCATATGCGGGATGTCGCTTCTGTATTCGAATCTTATGGAGCAGCTCCACAAGAAAATTCTGATGAAGAGGTCGGAAAACATAATAAACCGGCTGGTTGATAGCAACAATTCACGGCATCTCCGTTTTGGAGATTCAGCCTACATGCTTGAACCGAATATAAAGGAAGGTCAGGGAGGTCTGAGGGATTATCATACCATGCTCTGGATAGCTCGGATCATGTCGGATATCAAAACGCCCAGGGATCTTGAATATTATGGTTACCTTTCGCATGACGAGTTCAGGAACCTTTCAGAGAGCCTGTCATTCATATGGCAGGCAAGAAACAGCCTGCATTATTTGACGGGCAGGAAATGTGATCAGCTATATTTTGAGTATCAGCCGAAAGTTGCAAAAGCTTTAAAACAAAGTTCGGAAAACGGCCATAAGCCGGTTGAAATATTTCTGGGAGAGCTTCATGGCAGAATGGAATTTATAAAGCAGCAGTTCATGGTTTTTCTGTATGAACTTGGCTATGACAGAAAACAGATCCGGAAAAGAAAGGCTGCTAAAAATACAAAAATTGCAGACCTTGAAGTTACAAAAAGGGGCTCTCTCAATTTCGCCTCATCTGAAAAACTTTTAAACAATCCGGAACTTTTAATTGCAATATTTGAAGAAAGCGCGAATCTCATGATCCCGATAAGCGCTGAAGGCAAAAGATTAATAAGGGAATTCGGATATCTTGCAGATGATTCTTTCAGGGCTTCGGCCTCCGCGATAAAGTCGTTTGAAAGAATCCTGGTTGCGCCCGCCCCGTCATTCAATGTCTTCAATGAGATGCTGAACACGGGATTCCTTGAACGATTTATACCGGAAATAAAGGGAATTATTAACAGAATTCAGTTCGATGAGTACCATCTTTATCCTGTAGACAGGCATTCCCTGCGAACCGTCAGGACTATTAAAAGTTTTGGAACCGATGAAGATATCACAGGTGACTGGCTGTGTGGCAATCTTTACCAGGAATTAAAAAACCGTAAGCTTCTTCTCTGGGCTGCTCTCCTTCATGATATAGGCAAAGGGGAACCGGGTGGCGGACACTCCAGACGCGGAGCAGGAATTGTAAGACAGATATTCACAAGGATGGGATTCAAACAGGAAAAAATTGAAGCCATTACGTTTCTGGTTGAAGAGCACCTCCTGCTTATCAAAACGGCAACAAGAAGAGATATAAACGATGAAGAAACGGCCTTTTTCTGTGCCGGAAAAATAAAAGAGATAGAATTACTGAAAATGCTTTACATTCTTACGGTTGCAGATTCGATATCGACAGGCCCGAAGGCATGGAATGACTGGACTTTCACTCTTCTTAGAGATTTTTTCTTAAAGATACTGAGTATTATGGAAAAGGGGGAACTTGCATCAAAAGGCGCGGTTGAGGCGGTTGAAAATAAGAAGATAAAATTATTGAACGCTGTAACTTCTGTAAAGCATAAAAAAGATATTGAAAATCATATCGAGATTTTGCCTCCAAGATATCTTCTGTACACGACAGACCGCGAGATTCTTGAACATCACCGGCTCTATTCAAGTCTTGGGCTCTCTGCCTTCGTATGGGAAGTAGAAAAACCGATTGAGTCAAATACAAGGATTCTTACAATCTGTGCCAAAGACAGGCCGGGGTTATTTTCAAAAATGGCCGGGGTTTTTACCTTAAGCGGACTGGATATTCTTGATGCCAGAATCAACACATGGAAAAACAATATTGCGCTTGATATTTTTACGCTTAAACCGCCTGTCGATCAGATATTTGAAGAGGAAAAATGGGCTGCGGCAAAAGAGAATCTTGAATCGGCCCTGTCGGGAAAGCTTAATCTTTCGGTTGCTCTGAATGAAAAGATGTCAGACAGCATGCATATGAAACCGCATATGATGGGAAAGCCGCAAAGAATTAAAGTGGATAATGAAAGTTCAAGTTTTTTTACAATTATTGAAGTGTTTTCATATAATTTTACTGGTTTGTTATACAGCATTACAAACGCCCTTTTTTCATGCAGGCTGGATATACGGGTTGCGAAAATTGCGACAAAAGCCGACCAGGTGGTTGATGTTTTTTATGTAGTGGATTTTGAAGGGCAGAAGGTTGATTCAGAAGAACAAGTGGCCTCGATCAAGGCTGCAATATCAGAGGTACTTCCAAAACCGGTTTTGTGAAGCTCTGTTTAAAATAGAAAGTATAGGAATTTCCTTTGGGGACGCAGATGAACGCAGATTGCCAGGATTTTCAATATAAAGAACTAAAGCCGTGAGGCGTGAGGCGAAAGTGAAAAGTAAAAAGCGATTTTTCAACCTTCACTTGACCCCTCGAATCCTCGAACCCTTGAACCCTTTTATAGTTATCTGCGTGTATCGGCGAAAATCTGCGTTCTGATTAATTAAAAAATCTATTCCCAAAAATCTAAAACTGGATTTTGGCGGAAGATATAATGGAGGTTTATATTAATATGATAAATTCAGGTGATACGGCTTTCATGCTGATAGCAACAACAATGGTTATGTTTATGACTCCCGGACTGGCTCTTTTTTACGGGGGTCTTGTCCGGTCTAAAAATGTTCTTTCTACAATTCTGCAGAGTTTTATATGCCTGGGTGTGGTTTCGCTGATATGGGTAATTTACGGTTATTCCATAGCTTTCGGGCCGGATATCAAGGGGTTTATCAGCAATCTGGAATGGGCTTTTTTAAACGGTGTCGGACTCTCTCCGGGACCATATTCCGCGAACATACCGCATCTTTTATTCTGCGCTTTTCAATTAATGTTTGCAATCATAACACCCGCGCTGATAACAGGAGCTTATGCTGAAAGAATGAAATTTTCAGCCTTTCTTTTATTTACGGTGCTGTGGACAACCTTTGTTTATCTTCCAGTCTGCCACTGGGTCTGGGGCGGAGGGTGGCTTGGAAAACTTGGAACCCTCGATTTTGCCGGAGGGACGGTTATACATATAAATTCGGGAGCCGCCGCGCTTGTTGTTGCCGTCATGCTTGGAAAGCGGCGGGGCTGGGGAAAAGAATCCATAATGCCCCATAATCTTTCCATGACGGTGCTGGGCGCCGGAATGCTCTGGTTCGGCTGGTTCGGTTTCAACGCGGGAAGCGCTCTTTCTGCCGGCGAAGTTGCCGTCATGGCCCTTGTCACCACGCAGTTGTCCGCAGGCGCAGCCGCTGTTTCATGGCTTGCAGCGGAGTGGATATATCACGGAAAACCGACCACTCTCGGAGCCGCTTCAGGTGCCCTTGCGGGCCTTGTGGCAATAACTCCTGCTGCCGGTTTTGTAGGACCGGTTCCCGCGATTATCATCGGTATTGTGGCAGGCATCATATGTTGTTTCGCGATGATGATGAAAAGCAGATTCGTATATGATGACGCCCTCGATGTGGTGGCTGTGCACGGAGTCGGCGGAATCTGGGGCGCTCTTGCAACAGGCCTTTTTGCAACAAAGGCTATTAACCCTGCCGGTTTTGACGGACTCTTTTACGGAAACCCGAAGCAGGTTCTTATACAGGCGGTCGGCATTATGGCTGCAATTGCGTTTTCCATGGGAGTGACGGCGCTCATTCTGAAGGTTGTGGATAATGTTACCGGTCTGAGGGTAACCGATGAGGAAGAAATACAGGGTCTTGATGTGTCTCAGCACAGTGAGGTAGGATATACAATGTAAATATTGACGGCTTTGTAAAAAGTCATTCTGCTGTGTT
>JAHJRK010000348.1 GCA_018830925.1 Pseudomonadota bacterium | reverse complement strand
AATAAGTATTGATTTAAAGGCAGGAAAAGAAATAAAAATATAAAATTTGAGATTTGTTAAGGGGTTATCACAAATGAAATTTAAAGAAATATATGAAATATGGAAGTTTCATCTTATAAAACTTCCATTTATATACCTCCTGATATTGTCAGGATATATTCTGGAATTTATAGTGGAATTTCCCTATCTTGTTGTATGCAGATTTAGCGGGAAGCCTGGGAAAAAGCAATAGGAACAGGTGGCTTTTCTATCCGGATGATTTTATTATCCATATTAAAACCGGCAGAAGAAATATCACGGCAAGCATGATGAGCCCCGGGAGTGATAAATAGGGTTTGTGCCAGGGTTCTTTCCTGATGGTACTCATTTTGATTTCATCCAGAAACCATCTTCCAAGCATTGTAGCGGCTGCAAAAACAGCAACCAGTTTTATAACTGTAGCGATTCCCTGCACAGCTTCTCCTTTTAAAATCCTTATGAACAATAATCCCGTTAATTCGGATTGAAAAACTGTAAAATTATGATAGAGTGTTATTAAAAGGAAAAAGATGGTACGCCTGGCACGATTCGAACGTGCGACCTACGGATTAGAAGTCCGTTGCTCTATCCAGCTGAGCTACAGGCGCGTGTGACATTCTGCTATCACACCCCTTTTTATATGTCTATATAAAAATGATGCAAAGACAAATAGTGAAAAAGGTGCTGATTTAATGGCAAAAGAAAATATAAATAATGTGAAGGGCGCTGAAAAGTCGCTTGTTAAATACGATCCACTGCAGCGTTACCTGATGGAAATAAGCAAACACAAGCTGCTTTCAAGGGACAGGGAGCATGAGCTAGCCGTAAAGGTTTTTGAGCATGACGACAGGGAAGCCGCGTACGAAATGGTTACTTCAAACCTCCGGCTGGTTGTAAAGATAGCCTTTGAATTCCAGAGAGTCTGGATGCAAAACCTCCTGGATCTCATACAGGAAGGCAATATCGGGCTCATGCAGGCTGTCAGGAAATTCGATCCTTATAAAAACGTAAAATTTTCATATTACGCGTCTTTCTGGATCAAGGCATATATATTGAAATTTATAATGGATAACTGGCGCCTTGTGAAAATTGGGACTACGCAGGGACAGAGAAAGCTTTTCTTCAAGCTTAAGAAGGAAAAGCAAAACCTTATTGAACAGGGCTTTGATCCGAAACCGAAGCTTTTATCCGAAAGGCTGGGAGTTACAGAGAAGGAAATCGTTGATATGGACCAGAGGCTTGACGGGTGGGATGTTTCCCTTGATGCCCCCCTGACTGATGATTCGAATTCCGAAAAGATTGAATTTATCAGTTATGCTTCGGAATCAGCCGAAGAGCAGGTTTCGAAAAAGCAGATGGATAACCTGATTCATGGCAAAATAGAAGAATTCAGAAAACTGATGACAAAAAGAGAAAATGAGATATTCGACCTTCGCATATTCTCGGACAGTCCTGTCACCCTTCAGGAAATAGGTGACCGTTACGGCATATCAAGAGAACGTGTGCGCCAGGTTGAAAAGAATATTATTACGAAGATGAGAGCGTTCATCAGGGAAGAACTGCCGGACTTTGCCTCATACGTCGACAAGTAAACAAGGAAATATTTCAAATGACATTCAAATCAGTAAAGTTTATCTCAGTTGCTTTTCTCCTGTTGTTTTTGCAGGGATGTTCTTTTTGTTTTCTGAATCATTTTACAGGCGGGGAAAATAAAACCGGAGCATCTTTCCCCGAGAACAGCTACTTTTATTTTACCGAATCCCAGATTTTAAAAAACAGGGGAGATCTCAACAATGCTGTAGAATATATGGAGAGTGCGGTTGCGCTTGACCCGGAATCTGTTTTCCTGAAAGGAGAGCTTGTCAATCTTTACCTGCAGAGAAAAGAAAATGACAAGGCTCTTGCTTTAGTTGAGGAGGTGCTTAAGAAGGATCCCGAGAACATCGGTGCTCTTATTCTGTTCGGGAGAATAAAACATTCCCTCAGAAAGGTTGAAGATGCGAGGAAGGTATATGAAAAGATAATCGAGGAGAGCCCTAAACAGCAGAACATATATTTGCTCCTTGGGAGCCTTTACGTGGAGGATGGAGATTTTGATAAGGCGATCTCGGTATTTGAAAAACTCATAAAGAATTTTCCGGATTATTATCTCGGATATTTCTATCTCGGAAAAATCAACGCCCAGAAAGGCAATAGAACTGAAGCCGAAAAAAATTACAGTAAGGCGATTAAATTGAAGCCTAATCTGGATGAATCGAAGTATGAGCTGATAAATCTTTATAAGATCAGCGGCGAGAGGGATAAAATAATACTGATATTAAATGAAATATTAATAAAGAATCCTGAAAATATAAGGGCCGCCCTTGAACTCGGATATTTTTATAAAAAGAACAATAAGCTGCAGGAGGGAGAAAAGATCCTGCGGAATCTTGGCGCAAGAAGCCTCTCCGACTTTGATGTTGTGGTCAATTTAATCCAATTCTATCTTGATCAGAAGAGATATAACGATACGATACTGATTCTGGAAGATATGCTTAAAGGGGCGCCGGAAAGTTCGGATTTGAATCATATTGCAGGGCTTTCCTTTTTCGCATTGAAAAATGAGGATAAGGCCCTTTCGCATTTTCTTGAGGTGAAAAACGATTCCAGGTT
>JAHJRK010000347.1 GCA_018830925.1 Pseudomonadota bacterium | reverse complement strand
GCCATCGGATTTGAGCATTGCGTAGCCAACATGTACTTCATTCCGACAGGAATCATTCTGGAAAGTTGGGCGGGTATCGCCCCCCCTTCGACAGTCGAGCCGAACGCCCTGGGGTGGGTCAGTTTTCTGTGGAAAAATTTGTTGCCGGTGACGATCGGCAATATCATCGGCGGCGCGGTATTTGTGGGTATGAGTTACTGGGGTGCTTTTCTGCGATTGCCTTCCAAACATAAAAACAGCGCACTTTGATTCGAGAAGTGAGATGAGAAATGGGAGCTACTCTTGCCGGTGGTCATCGTGGAATGTTTTTTACACTCTGTAAAGAAAATCGACACCCGGCCATTTTTTCCTGATTTAGTGAATTATATCCCGAACCGGGGAGATCAGATGGCTCGCTATTACGGTTATTACTCAAATAAAATGCGTGGCATGAGAAGGAAGGCGGGCGCGGACGACGCTGTGCCGGCGTTGATGGAGCCGGACGTTATCCGGAAAATCCTTGTTCATCTCGATTTATGGGAAACCCGGAACCATGACCCGCCGACCGGAAAACATACACAAATTCCGGAGTTGACGTATGACGACTCCTATTCCCAACTTCCATTTGCTGGTGCCTGGGTCCAATAAATTGTGAATTTAAGGCATACGGGACAGGTATTATCCACCAACCCACCCGCTACAACATAAAGTGCCTGTTAAAACTTGACATACAAGTCGATTTCTGAGATACATCAAGTCACGAAAAGAAAATTCTTATCCATCATCATTATCCATATCATCATTATATTTTTCACAATGCAATAATCTTATTAAACTTAATTTTACTGGCATAAAAATGAATGAAAAAACAAGGCAATGCATAGAAGAAAAGATTGAAAGGATATTGAGAGAATTCAGATTTTCCAGCAGAAGCAAAGAGCATCCGGAAGAATGCCCTAATTATCCCCGGCAAAAGCCATGCCATGATATCCCTGCAGGAGAATTAAATTGTTTTTTCTGTGTCTGCCCTGAATATGATAACACAAGAGAAGAGGGTGGATGCTGCATAAGCAATCCAGAAGGAAAATGGTTCTATCATCCTTCTCACCCAAAAGGTAGAATATGGGATTGCAGCGATTGTGATCATCCGCACAGAGAAGAAAATGTAAGAAAATATCTTGGGGCGTTATTTGGTTTAATAAATTGTGAATTTAAGGCATACGGGACAGGTATCGTTAAAATCTGTGAAAATGACTCGGATTTTCAGGATTTTTCAGGATATATCGATCCTTAGCTTCAACCGATCTCGTTCCCAATAACCACCAACCCACCCGCTACAACATAAAGTGCCTGTTAAAATTTG
Source organism: Pseudomonadota bacterium (assembly GCA_018830925.1). GTDB lineage: Bacteria > Desulfobacterota > Desulfobacteria > Desulfobacterales > RPRI01 > RPRI01. The sequence continues at coordinate 1,481 of JAHJRK010000347.1, read as the reverse complement.
ACATACAAATCAATTTCTGAGATACATCAAGTCACGAAAAGAAAATTCTTATCCCTCTATATGGGCTTCAGGGGCAGGCGCAGGAATTCTTATGGGAGTTTCCACTTCAAGGTAATTATGTGCGGCAAAAAAGATGCGTATCGCCCGGAGTATATTTGCTCGGAGTTCAAGCTTTTTATTAATTAGTGCGTTCAAGATAAGAATCTTCGGTTCTGTCCTGTAAAAAGACCATGTCATAACTGTTCGATTCGGCGGAATGATACCAGATATATCCAAGTTCCCGGCATTTTCCACAAGCCCTCAGGGGAATATGAACGGCAAGCAGGCGGGTGCCTCTGTCTGAAGTTGAATCTATTTTGAGGGCTCCTGCACAGTCGGGGCATATTTTTACAGTCTCTTTCTGCTGCTCCCTTATATTATCCGTGTCGTAATGTATGTTGCGTTTTCTTTCATCAAAATCCTTTTTATCTCTCATGCGTTCCGCTATCTTATTCCTGTTCTGCCAGTAACTTAAAATCGTTTCACCGGTTTTTTCTATGTTCATAGTCACTTCCGGAGTTTGCCTGTACTTGTCGGGATTATATAGAGGCTCTTTTACCCTGCTCCAGTCAATACCGGACATGGCGAGAATTATCCCGAGGTTGACATACGGGAGAGCTCCTTCGATCGAATATCCGCCTTCAAGTACTGCAATATCCGGTTTTAAAATGGAAGTAAGTTCTGCATATCCCTGTGCTGAGAAATTCATCTGGGTAATAGGATCGGAAAAATGATTATCCTGCCCGGCTGAATTTATGACGATTTCCGGCTTAAAATCATCAAGTATCGGCATGACAACATTATTTATTATATAGAGAAAGCCTTCATCGGATGTACGGGGCGGAAGAGGAATATTAACTGTTGTTCCGACCGCATTAGGCCCTCCGAGTTCATACGGAAAGCCCGAACCCGGGTAAAGGGTCCTTCCGTCCTGATGGAGGGAGATAAAAAGAGTGTCAGGGTCATGCCAGTATATGTCCTGAGTGCCGTCGCCGTGATGACAATCGGTGTCAACGATGGCAACCTTTCCAATATCGTATTCCTTTCGCAGGTATTCAATCATGATTGCTTCTATGTTGACATTGCAAAAACCTCTTGCTCCGTGCACGACGCGCATCGCGTGATGGCCGGGCGGACGGGCAAGAGAGAATCCTCTTTTCACTTTTTTATCGAGCACTGCCTTTCCGATCGTTTTGGCGCAGCCCGCGCTTATAAAATGCGATTCCGTCATGACATGATCAACATCAGGAATGCAGAAATGAACTCTGCTTACATCCTGCTCCAAAACAAGTTCCGGTTTCAATTCCTCTATTCCTTCAATATCAAGGAGCCCTTCTTCAAGCACCTGATCCTGTGTGTAAAGAAGCCGCTCCTCCCTTTCGGGATGGGTCGGGCTTATCGCCCAGTCGAAGGCCGGGAAAAAAACGAGACCTGTTTTGTGT
>JAHJRK010000346.1 GCA_018830925.1 Pseudomonadota bacterium | reverse complement strand
TTTCCCTCGAAAATTATATTTTAATGACACATGCGTTTTCAGTTGCTCGCTATGCTGAAGATTATGCACCACCGCCCCTTATTACGCAGCTTTTTTTGATAGGCGTGTTCAGTAGTCCAATTTTGGGCGGTATAATTTTTGCGGTGAGGCGCTCTAAGCTTGATCTTTGTTTGTCGCTCTTATCCATTTTGCCGGCGCTTCTGATATTTGCAACACAGACAACTCGGTCGGCTTTTTCACTTGCATTTATTTTGTGGGCCTCAGGCTACTTTTCGTGTGTGGTGCTACTACATGGAAGAAGCGTTCGCCTTTTTACTAAAAAGGTACGCTTCTTGCTCCTTGGGCTTGTTCTACTGGTGGTTATACTATTTTCTGTTGGGCAAATTCTGCGCGAGGGGGGTACACCGGACATTGGCACAATATCGGATGTCTTGGCCTCTCCGAATACACGTGCTTCTATTTTTGGACACATATCAGTATTCTCGCAATGGTTTGTTGAGGAATGGTATAATCCCAAGGGTCCAACTTTTGGTGCTTTTAGCGTTGCTGGGGTTTTTGATATTTTAGGTATACACAAAAGAGACGCAGGGTTATATATCAATCAGATTATTGAGGTTGAGCCAGGTGCATCGACGAATATTTATACTACATTCCGCGGGCTAATCTCAGATTTTACCTTGGTGGGTTCGCTAATATTTCTTTATGTTGTAGGGATTATCACAGGTTGGGCGTATTATCGTGTTGGGAAGGGTGCTCTTCACTTTATGCCCATTTTAATTGCCTTCTACGCATTTGCAACCGGTCATGGAGTCAGTATTTTTAACTACAATAGCATTCTCTTCGGATGGTTGATGGTCAGTATTTATATTTGGCGAATAAGAGTTAATAGGAAATTACTCCTTTCGACCAATGTGGATAGTCTGACTTAGGGCATGCGAATAGATTCCTTGGTAACTAAATAACCTTCGAGGTCTAAAGGTTCACTGCTTATGAAAATTGTATTTATTTGTGTTAATTATTTTTCTGATAAAGAAACCCTTCGATTTGTTGACGCAATATTCAAACAGCCGGCAAAAGATTCTGTTTATGTCGTTGTAGTTGATAATACTCCACGTGAAGAAAGCGATCACTTTGGTAACATTCTTCAAGGACGATATAAACATATCTGCTGGATAAAATCGCCATTGAACCTTGGTTATTTTGGTGCAGCCCGCTATGGTTTAGAAATATTTCTTAAAAAGAATATATTACCTGAGTGGATTATTGTCTCAAATGTCGACCTTATGTTTGGGGATTCCGAATTTTTGTCCCGTCTTCATGATTTTAATTGCGGACGGGACATAGGAATTGTTGCGCCTTCAATACGTAGCGCGCTAAATAATCGAGATCAAAATCCGTTTATGGTATATAGGCCGAGTGCCATGCGTATGCAGTTTTATAAATTGCTAACTAAGAATTACATGCTTTCGTCTTTTTACGCATGGGCGTCTAACCTTAAGAACAGGTTTCTCCTGCCATTTAAAAAATCAAAGGCCCATTCATTAGGCCATATACATCAGCGAATCTACGCACCATATGGATCCTGTATTTTATTTAATAAAACATATTTTAAAAAAGGTGGAACGCTTGATTATCCATGTTTCCTGTTCGGAGAAGAAATTTACGTTGCTGAAACCGCTCGTGCATTAGACTTGCAAGTTATCTACAAGCCGGAGCTCAAAATAATTCATGAGGAGCACGTATCCACCGGGAAAACAAAGACGAGAAAAATGGCTTCATATGCTGCTGATGCAGCCGCTTATTGTGCGGATACATTTTTTATACAAAAACCTAAATGAAATTGCTTATTCAAACAGGTAAACCTTTACCGAATGGAGATCAGCATGGATGGCCGAGGCAGAGCGCTGGATAATGTATTAGTGGAACGTCTCTGGAGAAGCGTCAAATACGAAGAGGTCTACCTTAAAGACTACCAGGACGTAAGGGTTGCAAAGGATGGACTACGAAACTATTTTCAGTTTTACAACGCCGAAAGGCCACATCAGTCCTTGGATAATGCAACACCATCCGAGGTTTACTATAAAGAGCTGTTAAATACTAATACAAAGGCAGGTTATACGATCCACTAAATACACCTTGTTTTTTTGTCTTGACTAACGACTAAGGGGTCCACAATAATGAACATTTGGTTGTTGCAAACAGGGGAGCCATTGCATATTGATGCGGGTAACCCCAGGCCAATGCGTGCGATGAATCTTGCCAACTCTTTGGTTGATGCAGGGCACAAAGTAGTATTGTGGAGTTCGGCCTTTTATCACCAGGAAAAACGGCACCGGAGTCGCGGTACTCAACGCATTATTGTTTCGCCGCAGCTTGAGATTCGACTGATACCCAGCCCAGGGTATGTGAACAATATTGGCCCCGGCCGACTTTGGGATCATGCTGTGTTAGCGCGCAATTTAAAGAGAATGTTGCGAGATGAGCATCCCTTACCGGATGTGGCGTTTGTAGGTTATCCGCCTATTGAATCTGCCGCTATCATGACGAGCTGGCTATCAGCTCACGAAGTTCCTAGTTTGCTTGATGTAAAGGATCAGTGGCCGTCGTTGTTCCTAGATGCTGTGCCAGTGCCTTTGCGATCTCTGGGGCGCGTGGTTCTCTGGACCTATTTCTATCTGGCACGGAGGGCGATGCGGGATGCGACAGGCCTTTCAGCTATGGCGAATGGTTTTCTCGATTGGGCGCTGGGGGTTGCAGAGCGTGAGCGCACAGACATGGATGGCGTATTTCCGCTTACATCCCCCAAGGGACAAGTTTCGGCACTGCAATTAGACGAGGCACAGCGGTGGTGGGATGAGCAGGGGATCTTAGATGACGGACGACCCCGCGTCTGCTTTGTGGGTAGTTTCATGTCCATATTCAACTTCAAGCCGGTGCAGGAGGCTGCGAAGATGGCAGTCAAAGGAACGACACCCTGCGAATTTGTCATTTGCGGTGATGGCGGTTCCTCCGCAGAACTGCGTGCAATGATGTCCGGCTTGCCAAATGTACATTTCCCGGGCTGGATAGACCGCCCCAAGATTGAAGCCTTGGCGGAACGCTGTCAGGCTGCAATCGCCCCTTACTTGAACATTGAGAACTTTACGAGGAACCTCCCCAATAAAATCATTGACGCCCTGTCCCTCGGCTTGCCCATCCTCAGCCCCCTGCAGGGCGAGGTGGCGTCGCTGATCTCCGAGAATGGTGTAGGGATGCGCTATGGCACAGATACCGGCAAGGCCTTGCATGACTGCATTCAGGCTTTGATGCAAGATGCTACTCTGCAACAAAGAATATCCCAGAACGCGCGCGCACTTTACGCAGAGCGATTATCGTTTGAGATGGTTTATGGGGGGCTTGTCAAGCATCTTGAAAAGCTGGCAAGCTCTCGGATGGGTCATGATCATTCTTAAACCTATCCTGTTTAACCCAGGCCCAGATTCAGAAAATCATGAACAACTACAAGAAAACCGAACATCTTCGATATGACAAACGTGCTCAGTCTCTGCTGGCGGCGGGAAACACCGCATTCGGAACCGAACCGCCTCTTGGTTCTTTGGCGATTTCACCCATCTACCGGGCGCCCTACACTTATTACGAGCAATGCATCCGCCGGTATATCTCCCAAGATCACGATGTGCTTGAGCTCGGCGCCGGTACTGGTCTGCACACATATGCGCTGACGCAGACTGGTGCGCGGGTGGTGGCAAGCGATATCTCCAGTCACTCGTTGGAAGTGATTTCACGGCGTATCAAGGGAGTGACCACTCGTGTTGCGGACATGGAGTCCCTTCCGTTCGAAGACAACTCGTTTGATGTTGTGACCTGTGCTGGCAGCCTGAGTTACGGGGATCCGGATTCGGTGGATGCAGAAGTAAGGCGCGTGCTGCGTCCGGGCGGCATCTTGATCTGTGTGGACTCGCTTAATCATAATCCGATTTATCGGTTCAATCGTTGGTTTCACTACCTGAGGGGGGGGCGCACAAAAAGCACCTTGATTCGTATGCCGACGATGGAGCGCATCCAATCTATCTCCAGGGGATTCAAAAGTGCCGAGGTCCGCTTCTACGGCGCTGTCAGCTATCTGATGCCCATTTTGGCCCGTATCATTGGGCAAAGCCATGCTGCCAAAGTTTCTGATGCTGTTGACCGACTTGTGCACGTGCGCCGGTCAGCCTTCAAATTTGTCCTCGTGGCGCGCGGACGTTTATGAGTGGTGCCAGCTTTTTCGTGTATAGGTTTCCCCCAAGGCAATTCCAACGGCGGATTTATGAAAATGGTTTCAAATTGGTTTCCATCGACATAAGGCATATTGAATTTTGACCCTTAACCCTTCATCTCTTTAATATGATCAAACGCATATTTAACATCATGATGGCTACCGCGGGCCTTGCAGTTCTGAGCCCGCTTTTATTGTGGATAGCCTTGCGCATTAAGCGCGAGGACGGCGGACCGGTATTTTACCGGGGTGAACGCGTAGGGCTTCATGGAAAACTTTTTCGCATCTATAAATTCAGAAGTATGATTGTCAATGCTGAAAATATTGGGGCGGCATCTACTAGTAAACATGATGCAAGGGTAACTAAAGTCGGCGAGTTTATAAGAAAATATAAATTGGATGAATTTTCACAATTAATTAATGTTTTTTTAGGTGATATGAGTATTGTTGGACCAAGACCGGAGGTTCAGAAATTTGTTGATCAATACACTGATGAGGAAAAAATAATATTAACAGTTAAACCAGGCATTACAGATTTCGCATCAATTAAATTTCATAATGAAGGGGAGATAATTGAAAAATCCGGTATTGCAAATGCTGATGAAGCGTATACAGAACTTATTCGACCTGAAAAGTTACGGTTACAGATGAAATACGTAGAAGAGCAAAATATGTTTTTAGACGTTAAACTAATTTTGCAAACAATTAAGAGAGTCTTAACTAAATAAAGGAAAGAGATGAAGATTTCTTACAAAAAAAAAGAGCTTTTAAATCTTTATAAAGAAATGGTTCTAATTAGAAAAATTGAGGAAAGTTTTATTGAACCAATTTTAGATGGAAGAATAAAATGCCCGGTACATCTTTATTCCGGCGAAGAAGCAATTGCTGTGGGTTTTTCTTCATACCTAAAAAAAGAAGATGTTATCTTTGGCAATCACCGTTCACATGGTCATTATATAGTCAAAGGGGGAAATCTTGAAGCGATGGTAGC
>JAHJRK010000345.1 GCA_018830925.1 Pseudomonadota bacterium | reverse complement strand
TTCCTGGGCATCTATAAGACGCTGATAATCCTCCTGAGGGAATTTCGCGTCTATCGGCATCCAGACGACATGCTGACCCGAAGGATCCTGTCCGGGAAGCTTGATGGCAAATTCCACCCTCTCCTGACTGTTCTTTTTTGTCGCGACATTGGCTTCATACTGATCGGGGGATAGTATCTGCTCAAGAATTGAGCCGAGCTGAATTTCGCCCCAGGTCCCGCGGATTTTGACATTGGTAAGCACCTTTTTCAAATCCCCGACTCCGGTCGCGAGGGTTCTCATCTCTCCAAGCCCTTTGTAAACCTGTTCAAGGCGCTCGCTTACCTGCTTGAAGGATTCGCCAAGGCGGGTTTCAAGTGTTGTCTGGAGTTTTTCATCAACGGTTGCGCGCATCTGTTCGAGTTTTTTGCTGTTCTCCTCCTGCATGGTGCCCAACCGGTTTTCCATTGTAATGCGCATCGATTCCAGTTTTTCCTCGTTGAGCCTTGTCATCGCCAGAAGCTGTTTTGAAAAGGAGTCCAACTGATCTTTCTGCATGCCGGCAATCTCGGCCATCCGTTTTGAAAGGGAGTCTCCGTAATCCTTGAGTGAGGCTCCAAGCTCCTCGCGGGCGAGCCTTGAATTATCGGTCGATTCCTTCCTGTTTTCGGAAACCTCATTTTTTACCGAAGCTTCGATGTTTGCCATCTGCTTTTCCAGCGCTGCAAAATTCTCTTTGAGCTTTGCTTCGATATCTTCGGGTTTGCGCCTTAAGATTATAAGAATAAAAACAAAAGATAAGATACTGACGATGCCGATTAGAATAAGCAATATGTCGGTCATTTTTAACTCCACTTGCCGGCTAAAGTTAATTATGAATAGTGAAAAATCGGATTTATGGCGCAGAATGGTATGAGAAAGAGAGTGTTACGTCAAGTTTTAAAAATATAAAATAAGTCAAAAGAGTTTGATCTTTACGGATAAATATAAGAGAATATATTTGGATCACCTCAAAAAGAGTTGGTGGTTCAATGAGGGTTCCAGGATTCCCGCCATAGTGATTGGCTGACCTTCTGCAGGATACAAGGGCTCAAGTGACCGGAAAAAGCTTTCTACGAAAAATCGGATGGGTAATATGAAAAGACAGTCATTATTCAAATTAATAATTATATTCCTTGTTTTATTTGCGGGACTATCTCTTGCCGATGTCGTGGAAATCATACAGATCCGTTACAGGAGCGCCCCGGATGCTCTCAGGATTGTCGAAAAGCTGCTGACAAAGGATGGCTCGGTTACGATGGATGAGCGGACAAATTCTCTTGTTGTGAAAGACAGCGAAGAATCTGTCGGCAGAATACAAAAGATTATGGTGAATTTTGATAAAGCAATAGAGCAGGCAAAAATAAGAGTGAGGTTCAATGAGAACGAATCGGACTCGGGCCGTTTGGTTTCGGCGGGAGGTTCTCTTCACGGAAAAAACTGGGATATTTCGTCCGGAACGAAAAAGAACGGCGTTGAAGTTCGTGTCGAAGATATTGACAAAAGCAGACAGAGCGGATCCGAATATTTCATAAATGTCGCTTCAGGAAGCCCGGTCTATATTGTAACCGGCAAGAGCATTCCGTACAGGGAAAAATGGGTGCGTATCGGCGGAAAGCATGCGGTTGCCGGTGATTCCGTTCACTTTGAGAAAATAGAAACAGGCATTGAGATTACCCCTTTCATAGCAGGCGATCATGCCGATATAAGAATCGTTCCGAGAATTTCGGGTGGAGGGCAGGAAGGAGGCATAATCCGTTTCTCCGAAGCCTCAACAAGGATGACGGTTCCTCTGGGAAAGTGGGTGAAGATAGGCGGTGTGGATCAAAAAGAGAACGAGGTATTAAATGCCGTTTTGGAAAAGGGCGGCAGAACGCATGATTCATCCTTTTCGATTTCCATAATGATTCAAAAATAAGATGGACTTTTTAAGAAGCCGCCAGGGAGGATTTTTGAAAAAGCTCAAGGGTTATCAGAAACAGTATTTAAGAGGATTGGCTCACGGGCTCAAGCCGTACGTTTTTATCGGGCAGAAGGGAATAACCGAATCTCTTCTGAAATCGGTGGACGATGCGCTTGACAGGCACGAACTTGTAAAGGTCAGGTTCATCGATTTCAAGGAAAAGGCTATGAAAAAAGAGATAACGGCCGAGATCGAAAAGATGGCGGTTTGCGAACTCGTCGGTGCCATAGGCCACGTAGCCATATTTTTCAGGCAGCAGAAGGACCCTGAAAAACGGACGGTAATAGTGCCGGATGAAAAGAAGGGTTCAGGCGCAAAGCTGACGGCGTCGTAAAAAGTCTGAATATGCGCACCAATCTCAAATCCGTTCGCATATGACTTTTTACGAGTCCATCAAAGCTGAAAATTTTAAATAAATAAAAATATGTGTGAGGAAAACAGGAGGATGAAATGGAAGAAAGAACCGGAATGGTCACAATGAAGGGGAATCCCATGACGCTTGCCGGCCACGCTTTGAAGGTCGGAGAGAAAGCGCCTGATTTTGAGGTAACGGGCAATGACATGAAACCTGTTAAGTTTTCATCATTTTCCGGCAAGGTCTGCATTATATCGTCGGTTCCATCTCTTGATACTCCGGTATGTGACATGGAGACAAGAAGGTTTAACAAGGAAGCTGCCGGGCTCGGGTCGGATGTTGTGATTCTTACAATCAGCATGGATCTGCCCTTTGCACAGAAAAGATGGTGCGGAGCGGCAGGTGTCGACAGGGTGATAACCCTTTCGGATTATAAAACAGCCGGCTTCGGAACATCATATGGCGTTCTGATAAAGGAGCTGAGACTTCTTGCAAGAGCCGTTTTTGTCTCGGATAAAAATGGGGTGATTCAGTATATCCAGATTGTAAAAGAGGTTGCGGATGAGCCTGATTACAGCGCGGCGATAAATGCCGTTAAAGGGCTCGTTTAAGAGATCGGGACAGTGATCAGTGACCAGTTATCAGGTTAAAGAACTCGTATAAGAAATTGAGATCATTGTATAGTATCAGATTAAAGGCCGTTTTTCTCGTCCTTCGATATTCGGCTGTTCACAATCAGGCGACCCTAACCGCCGACCAGAGCGTCCATATTCCTACAGCGACAAAAAAGACGCCGGCGGCCATTTTGATATAGTTTGCCGGAATGAACCTGCTGAAAGCCGTCCCCAGAAGAACAGCGATAAGCGAGGACAGAACAAGAGCGCCTGCCGAGCCCAGAAACACGGAAAGTTTTGAATCGCCGCAATCGGCCGTCAGGCAGAATGTGGCAAGCTGAGTTTTATCCCCCAGTTCAGCGAGAAAGACCATAATGAATGTGGTCGTAAGTATTTTTAAATCCATTGGAAGTGTTTCCTCCAGCTATAGCTTTGAGACCTTTGCATAACACCCCCTTTTGCCCGATTACTTCGTCAGGCGATAATTTTAATCCTCGAAATACTCAATGTATTCCTGCGGTTAAAATTATCGCCTTCCTTGTACTTGGTCAAAATTGGATGTTCTTCAAAGGTCTCACTTTATAAGTTTCATCGCCTTTTGCACGATATTGTCGGCGGTGAAACCATAGTTTTTCATCAATGTTCCGCCCGGAGCCGATGCCCCGAATCCGGTCATTCCGATTATTTCCCCTTTTTCCCCCGTGTAACGCTCCCAGCCCATCGTGATACCGGCCTCAACTGCTATGCGGTTTGATATCTCGGACGGGAGGACCTTCTCTTTGTATTCCGCGGAAGTATTTTCGAAAAGCTCCCGGCTCGGCATGCTTA
>JAHJRK010000344.1 GCA_018830925.1 Pseudomonadota bacterium | reverse complement strand
GGCAAGGTTCAGGGTGTTTGCTTCAGGATGGAAACAAAACGGGTTGCGGAGAGTTATAATGTTTCAGGCTGGGTGAGGAATAACAGGAATGGTACGGTGGAGGCGGTATTTGAAGGAGAAAAAGACGATGTCGCTTCCGTTATAGAATGGTGCAAAAAAGGCCCTTCGCATTCAAAGGTGAGCAGAGTTGATATAGCTGAAGAAAATTATACCGGAGATTTCTGCGGGTTTAATATAACATTCGGATAAAAAAAGGCGGCCTATTTTTCATTCGAGATATATAACAATAAACCGCCTTAGAACCTGAATTCGATTAGGAGCCGTTACGAAATAACTTGTCTTTATTTGACTATTTCATTACGGCTCCTTATGCCGTTTATGCCATTCCGATGTCCACGTTATTTACTTACAACGGCTTAGTCCGTTCCTTTGAGCTTCTTGCCGGGTCTGAATTTAACAACGCTGCAAGCTTTGATTTTGATGGGTTCACCCGTCCGAGGATTGCGGCCTTTTCTGGCTTTCCTGCGGACTTTTGTAAAAGTGCCGAAGCCGACGAGAGTAACCTTGCCGTCTTTTTTCTTAAGGGTTTTCGTGATGCTGTCCATGAAAGAATTGAGTACAGCTGCTGCCGCGACTTTAGAAATACTGGCATCCTGTGCCGCCTTGTCTACCAATTCCGCTTTTGTCATAGTGTATTACCCCCTTTATTTTATTGATGGTTAACAGTGTACAACCTTATCTATTCTGGAAATATAGCAGGAATATTTTGATGTCAAGTGAAAATCGGCGTCCTGCAACACTTTTTTTTGTTTCATACCCCCTAAATCTGTGCTGTGCACGTATTTAAGCGGATTACCGAAAAGATAAAAACCGTGTCAGAGTTAAAGAGCGAACCGGAGCGGCACATAGCAAATATTGCGAAGGGCCGTTTCCGTAAGGCTTAAAAGAGAGCATTAACAAAAGATACCGGATCGAATTCCTGCAAATCATCGATGTTTTCGCCTATCCCGATATACTTGAGCGGCAACTTATAGGCGTTGCATATGCTTATGACAATCCCGCCTTTGGCGGTTCCGTCAAGTTTTGTGAGCGCTATGCCTGTAATCTCTATCGCTTCGTTAAAAAGCTTTGCCTGCGACAGGGCGTTCTGGCCGGTTGTTGCATCAAGGACGAGCAATATTTCGTGCGGTGCAGCCGGCAATTTTTTTGAAACCGACCGCTTTATCTTTTTAAGCTCTTCCATAAGATTTGTTTTTGTATGGAGCCTTCCGGCCGTATCGACAATGACAACATCCATGTCTCTTGCCAGAGCCGCTTCAATGGCGTCATAAGCCACTGCTGCAGGGTCTGCGTTGTCCCTGTGCTTTACAATTTCAGCTCCTGCCCTTTCAGCCCATATTGTGAGCTGCTCGACAGCCGCCGCCCGGAAAGTATCTGCCGCTGCAATCAAAACTTTATTGCCGGCAGCTGTGTATTTTGCTGCAAGCTTTCCTATGGTTGTTGTTTTGCCGACTCCGTTAACCCCGACAACCATGATAACGTGAGGCTTGCTTGCCGGCTTTTGCTGTCCGGGAGTCGGGTTGCTCAATAACACGAGTAATTCCTGCTTTAGAAATTCTTTTATCTGATCGTGGCCGGAAATGACCGAAGCCTGTTGGGATATGCTTTTGATAAGTCCTGATGCAGTCTGAACGCCGATATCCGATGTTATCAGAAGCTCCTCAAGTTCTTCCAGCAGATTATCGTCTATGCAATTTTTCCCGGAAAATAACTTTTCAAGTCCGCCGGAGAGTGTTTTACGGGTATTCGAAAGGCGCTCTTTTAGTCGCTTGAAGTAACTTCCAGTACCTGAAGAATTGGTTTCTCCGATTTCCGGATTGTTTTCATTTTTAAACCAGCCCAGTTTCATGCCGTGCTCGTGGGAGCCTGTATTTCAGTTCTCATTGCTCATTCCTTTAGGCCTCTCAAGGCTGACAGAAACAACTTTTGAAACGCCCATCTGTTCCATGGTAATCCCAAAGAGCATATCAGCAAACTCCATACTCTTTTTGTTGTGCGTTATCATTACTATTTGAGATTTCCCGCCTATTATTTTCAGAAGATTG
>JAHJRK010000343.1 GCA_018830925.1 Pseudomonadota bacterium | reverse complement strand
TTTGTCGGTTTTGTTTATTATTACAGGAATGAACCTGACCCTGTACAGGAGGGATAGAAAAGGCAATGCAGATGAAGGGTGGTGGCCCGGATTGCAAAGAAAAACGGCAGCGTTTTTCCTTGTTTCTTTTTTTGCGACAATCGGAACATTTCCGGTTGTCATGTACTATTTTAATCAGGTTTCACTCGTCGGACTTGCTGCAAATTGCGTTGCAGTGCCTTTAATCGGATTTGCCGTTGTGTCGGCAGGGCTGCTCTCTTTTTTTATTTATCCGCTAAGCAGCCTTGTTTCGGTATGGCTCATAAAGGCAAGTTCGGTAATTTTAGAGATTTCCCTTGAATTTATAAAGTATTTTGCGAAACTGCCTTTTGCCGCAATTAAAACAGTAACGCCGTCATTGTTTGAAATAGCCTGGTACTATTTATTGCTGGGAGCTGTTTTCGTTATTTTACTAGGATTAAACGATAAAAAGGAGATAAAAAAAAGCGGACGCGCAGGCGGATTTATAAAACAAAGAGGGCCATTTATTGCAATAGTACTTTTGATAATTGCCGGATATGCGGATGTATGGTACTGGCTTGACAAGAGGTTCCTGCATGAGGATCTCAGGGTTACGGTTATTGATGTCGGGCAGGGAACCTCTGCCCTGCTTGAACTTCCGGGCGGTTATAATGTTCTTGTTGACGGCGGCGGATTTTCAGATAATTCAATATTTGATGTGGGAGAAAAAATTACAGCTCCCTTTTTGTGGCGCAAAAAGATAAAAAGTGTGGATACTCTTGTTCTTTCACACCCGAACAGCGATCATTTAAACGGTCTGCTGTATATTGCAGAAAATTTCAACGTAAAGGAGATCTGGTCAAACGGAGAAGTTGCGGAGAGTCTTGGATACAAAAGATTGCTTGAAATCGTTAAAGAAAAAAATATTAAAATGGAAGATTTTAACGGGATAAGAAGGAATAGAGTCATAAATGGTACTATGTTTAAAATCCTTTATCCGGAAGCGGGATTTAAGGGAAAAAATGAAAAATGGAGGAAAGGGGATAACAGTTCCCTTGTTTTAAAAGTCGGATTAGGGTCAAAGTCCTTTCTTTTTACCGGAGACATAAAAGAGAAAGGGGAATACGATCTTGTAAAAACATCAGGAAATCGATTGAAGAGCACAGTTCTGATTGTGCCGCACCATGGAAGCAAGTCGTCCAGCACGGATATGTTTATTGATAAGGTTGGTCCTGAGATTGTAATTATACCGGTCGGGTGGAAGAACAGGTATAAATTTCCTGCTCCCGAAGTGCTTGAAAGATATAAAGCAAGAAGTTGCAGGACATTGCGTACTGATGAAAACGGAGCCGTGATGATGACCACGGATGGAAAGGCGCTTGTGGTTACACCAACAGTTGTTAATGAAAATTGATTAAATTAGGCCGCCGATTTTCGCCGATATCCGCAGATAGACAGGCTGTTAGGCTGTAGGCTGTTAGCTAATAGTCTTCAGTCTAAACTTCTGTGTTAATCTGTGTCCGAAAAGAAAAGTCCTATGCTTATGAACATAAAAAAAAACCTCGATAAGCTTTATCTGAAATATAATAAAAGAAGATATGTTCATCCCGATCCGCTCGAGTTTCTTTATAATTACCGGGATATCAGAGATCGTGAAATCGCCGGATTCATCGCTTCTTCGTTTTCATACGGAAGGGTTGCACAGATTTTAAACAGCGTTTCGGGAGTGATGGATAAGATGGGTTCTTCTCCATACCTGTTCTTGATGGACTCAGATTTTTCATCCGTAAAAAAAACCTGTAAAGGGTTTAAACACAGGTTCGCGGGAGATGAAAATTTAACGGCTATGCTGACCGGTTTAAAGCAGGTTCTTGAAGAATACGGATCTTTATATGCATGCTTTTTGAAGGGAGTCGGCAAAAAAGATGAAACGGTTTTAAAAGGCCTGGAATTTTTTACGGAGAAGATAATTTCGGGCTGCTGCGGCAAGCCCGGGCATCTTATCCCGCTTGTAACAAAGGGGAGCGCCTGTAAGCGGCTTAATCTTTATTTACGCTGGATGGTCAGAAAGGACGATGTCGATCCCGGAGGCTGGAATAAGATTCCGCCCTCCATGCTCATTATCCCCCTTGATGTTCACATGCACAGGATAAGCCGTTTAATCGGATTTACAAACAGAAAGCAGGCCGATATGAGTACGGCTCTTGAGATAACATCCTGCTTCAGGAAGCTTGTTCCGGATGACCCCGTCAAATACGATTTTGCATTAACCCGTTTTGGAATAAGAGCCGACATGAGTATTGACGACATTATAAATTTTATTACCATATGATTTATTTTACTATAATACGGCTAAAATTTGTCATTTTATCAATATCGAAATATTTATATTATGCACGATCATCGATGATGATTTCGATATTGCACATATTGAGTGATTTATCTATGTTGTCCATAAATCAGCATTTGTAATATTGAAATGATTTATTTCCGGTCATCATAAAGGGTTCCGTTTTAAAACCCGGACCGAATTATTAAAAAAGGAGGCCGATATGACAATTGATCGACTTGTTATGGCTTTTGCCGGCAGTTTTATATTAATCAGCCTGCTTCTTTCTCATTTTCACAGTCCATACTGGCTGTGGTTTACGGCTTTTGTCGGCGCGAATCTCCTGCAGTCTGCTTTCACAGGGTTCTGTCCGCTTGCAAAGATTCTGAAATCTCTTGGTATAAAGCCAGGGAATGCTTTTAATTGAACCGAAACAACGAGCCAATTTCCCGCAACTTGCTGCCGGGAACTTCAAAAAACACGGTTCAGGCATAATCTTTTTTTCTTAGCATCAGGCGGGGCATCTCTGATTGAAGAAAAGCCCTTGACAAATTTATTTTACTTATATAATTAAAAAACAGCCTGTTAATAAGGTTTTAATTTTTA